>NZ_JBHWHH010000041.1:0-49407 GCF_042732555.1 Nocardia sp. NPDC059764 | reverse complement strand
CCGGGTAGGTGATCGGCCCCGCGAGAGGTGGGGATCGACGTGTGGGTTCCCGCTCAGCGGGGATCGATCATCTTGTATCCATTGCCCTGACCGTCGTCGTAGTACTCGGTGACCACGGTCGCGTCGATGACCTCGCCGTCGGGATCGATCACCACATTGCGGTACCCGTACGGTCCGACGGCGGTGGCGACCCGGTTCAGCCGGCGCGCCGCGAAGGCGGCCACGATCGGGCGGAGCAGGAATCGGGTGAACGGCAGCAGTGCCAGCAGGCCGAGCGCGGTGGTGAGCAGGCCCGGCACGAACATCAGGACCGCGCCCACGCCGACCAGCGCGCCGTCGGCGACGGCGGTGCTGGGTTCGAGTTCACCGCGCGCGGCGCGGCGGAATCCCTCGAACACGCGGCGGCCCTGCGAGCGCACGAGCACCAGACCCACGGCCGATCCGGCCAGCAGCAGCAGAATCGTGGGGAAGACGCCGATGAGGTGGCCGACCCCGATCAGGGTGGCGATCTCGGCGGCGAACCAGGCGAGGAACAACAGGGCGGGCATCAGGCGATCCTTTCGATCGGTCTACCCGTGACAACGCGCGAGGGCCCGATTTTTCTCCCGGGTGCGGTCCTGGTCACAGCGGTCAGGCGCCGCCGGGCCGGACCAGGCCGGTCTCGTAGGCCAGGACGACGGCCTGGACCCGGTCGCGGAGGCCTAGTTTGGTGAGGACGCGGCCGACGTGGGTCTTGACGGTGGCCTCGGAGAGGTAGAGGGCGCCCGCGATCTCGGCGTTGGAGCGGCCCGCGGCGATGTGTTCGAGGACCTCGCGTTCGCGGGCGGTGAGGAGGTCGAGGACGCCGGGGTCGCGCCCGGCGGCCGGGTCCTCGGCGATGAGGCGGTCGAGCAGGCGTTTGGTGACCTTCGGCGAGACGACGGCGTCGCCGGCGGCGACGCTGCGGATGGCGGAGATGAGGTCGTCGGGCGGGGTGTCCTTGAGCAGGAAGCCGCTGGCTCCCGCGCGCAGCGCGCCGAGGGCGTGTTCGTCGAGGTCGAAGGTGGTCATGACGAGAACGCGGCTGCCGCAGCCGGATTCGATGATGCGGGCGGTGGCGGTGACGCCGTCGGTGACGGGCATGCGGACATCCATGAGCACCACGTCGGGCACGAGTTCGGTGGCGCGGGCGATGGCGGTGGCGCCGTTGTCGGCCTCCCCCACCACGTCGATGTCGGGGTGCGCGCCGAGCACCATTCGCAATCCGGCGCGCATGAGTTCCTGGTCATCGACGACGAGCACGGTGATCGGCACGCCCCCAACCTATCCGGCGGCGGGATGCGGACGGATGGCCGGGCGGCGGCCCACCGCGGTCGGTGCAGGTGGGCGGCTCAGTCCTGGATGTCGTCGCGGTCGAGGGGGATGGTGGCGCGGACGGTCCAGCCGCCGTGCGGATTCCGGCCCGTGGTGAGGGTGCCGCCCAGCACGGCGATGCGTTCGCGCATGCCGACCAGGCCCAAGCCGCTGCCGGGGATGCGGCTGGCGAGCACGGGCAGGGCGGTGGTGGATCCGGCGGGGCAGCCGCTGTCGGCGGGTGCGGTGAGCGGGGTGCCGCCGGTGTCGGTGACCTCGAGCAGCACGTCGGTGTCGCGGCGGGTGACGCGGACTTCGGCGCGCGGGTCGGGTCCGGCGTGGCGCAGGGTGTTGGTGAGTGATTCCTGCACGATGCGGTGGATGCCGAGGCTGACCTCGGGGGTGACGGCGTCGATTTCGCCGCGCAGTTCGAGGGAGACGTCCAGGCCGGCGCTGCGCATCATGTCGGCGACCTTGGCGATGCCCGCGGTGCCGTGTTGCGGAAGTTGTTCGGGCGCATGCTCGGTGCGCAGCAGCTCGACGGTGCGGCGCAGTTCGCGCAGGGCTTCGCGGCCGGTGCCGGCGATGGTGGTGAGTGCTTGCTCGGCGGTGGCGGGGTCGTGGCGCAGGGCGTAGCGGGCGCCGTCGGCCTGCACGATGATGACGCTGACCGCGTGCGCGACCACGTCGTGCAGTTCGCGGGCGATGCGGGTGCGTTCGACGGCGACGGCGTCGTGGGCGCGGCGTTCGCGGTCGTAGTCGGCGACGGCCAGGCGGGCGGCGACCTCGGCGTCGTAGGCGTGGCGGGCGCCGACGAATTCGGCCAGGGTCCAGCACAGCGCGTAGTAGAGGGCGTTGAACAGGATGTCGGTGCCCTGGGGTTTGCCGATGGCGGCCGCGGCGACGACTCCGTCGATGAGCAGGATCGCCAGGTAGACGAGTCCTTGGCGGCGGCCGACGTACGCGACGAGGGTGTAGAGCATGATGCCCAGGCCCAGCAGCGCCGGGTGCACGGCGTGGTCGCTGACGCTCCAGTGCACCAGCGACGCGGTCATGGACAGCACCACCATGGCGGCCGCGGCGGCGCGGGTGTGGGTGCGGCGGAACACGATCGGCAGCGGCAGCAGCACGCTGAGCACGAGATAGGTGGGTTTGTACTGGCTGTTGCTCAGGGCGAGCACATCGATGACGAACAACAGCAGCGCGACCGCCGAATCGGTGATCAGCGGTTTTCCGCGCAGCCAGAGACTGAATCGGCGCACCCGTCCACCCTACGGGCCGGTTCGCTGTCGACTCCCTGACAGACCCGACGGTTTGAATCGAGGTGGCGGCGTCTGGTTGGGTCGCGGAGTGAGCATTGCGGACTGGGCGATCCTGTTGACCGCGGCGACAGCGGCAGGCTGGGTCGACGCCGTGGTCGGCGGCGGCGGGCTGATCGTGCTGCCGACGCTGTTCGTGGTGCTGCCCGGCCTGGCCCCGCAGACGGCGCTGGGCACCAACAAGATCGCGGCGTTCTCGGGCACCAGTGCGGCGGTGTTCACCTTCGCCCGCAAGGTGCCGATGCGCTGGAAGGTGCTGATCCCGGGGGCGCTCATCGCGGCCGTGGCGGCCGCGTGCGGTTCGGCGGCGGTGGCCCTCATCGACCGCGAGTACTTCATCCCGATCGTCATGGTGGTGCTGATCGGGGTGGCGGTGTTCGTGACACTGCGCCCCTCGATCGGGGTGACCATGGCCACCCATCCCCCGACCCGCCGCAAGACCATCCTGGTGGTGGCGCTGGCCGCGGGCCTGATCGGCCTCTACGACGGCATTCTCGGGCCGGGCACCGGCACGTTCCTGATCATCACCTTCGCCACCCTGCTCGGCACCGAGTTCGTGCGGGCCGCGGCCATGGCGAAGGTCGTCAACTGCGGATCCAACCTGGGTTCGCTGCTGTTCCTGGCCAGCACGGGTCACGTGCTGTGGGCGCTGGGCCTGTCCATGGCGGTGGCGAACGTGGCCGGTTCGATCGCCGGGTCCCGCATGGCCCTGGCCAAGGGCGCCGGTTTCGTCCGGGTCGTTCTGCTGGTGGTGGTCACCGCCATGGTGATCCGCCTGGGCTGGCAGCAGTTCGGCTGACCGGATTCAGACCCGAGCGAGCCGGTGCACCGAGCTCAGGGGGCGAAAGGCTTCGGGCTCCGGGCGTAGTGGAACGTCGGCGATCACCGGTAGGTGGTCGGCGGGCAGCTCCGGGGCGGGCTGGGACAGCCACGGCGCCAGCACCTTCGAGGTGGTCTCCTGGATCTTGCGTTGCAGCGCTTCGCCGTCCTCGAGGCCGGGCCGCTGGAACAGCACGGTCAGCGCCCCCGACACCGCGCCGACGACCGCGCCGACCAGGGCGGCCGCGCCGACGTCGTCGAGTTCCTCGGGGAACGCGGCGCGCAGCTGACGCGCGATCTCCTGCTGGGACGCGAGCTGGGCGTAGGCGGCCCGGCCCGACACGGCGGGCACGGTGCGCGACACCTGGGCGCGGAGGACGGCGATGCGGGCGGCCAGGTCGTCGCCGAGATGGTCGCCGGGATTGTCACCGGCGGCGCGCAGCGCGCGCAGCAGCACCTCGACGGGGCGTTCACCGGGGCGGCGGGTGGCGATGGCGCGCACGGCGGCCTGCACACGTTCGTCCGGCTCGGGGAACAATAGTTCCTCTTTGCTGGCGAAGTAGTTGAAGAACGTCCGGGTGCCGACTTCGGCGGCGGCCGCGATGTCGGCGACGGTGGCCGCCTCGTATCCTCGGCTCTCGAACTGTTCTACGGCGGCTTCGAGCAGGGCTCGGCGGGTGCGTTCCCGTTTGCGATCGCGGAGTGCGGATGGCGGCACGCGGGCAGACAGTACGGCATCCGATCGGCGATCCGCGGAATGTCAGGCCGTTGAGCGTGCCGTTTCCCGGTGTGCTCCTTCGCACTTCACGCATCGTTGCAGCGTATGCAGGTTTGCGCGGGGTGAATTTCGTTCGGGCTGCGTGGTTTCTTGAACCCCCGGCGTGTCGCCCTCTAGCGTGGTGCGGGTGAGCATCGCTACCAAGGTCATCGACGGCCAGTTCCGCGCGCTGCCGCTGTCCGCGCTCGCCGACGCCGCGTTGAGCGCGGCCCGCGCGGCCGGGGCGGAGTACGCGGACCTGCGGGTGCATCGACTCGTGCAGCAATCCATCAGGTTGCGCGACGGCCGCGTCGAATCGGTGTCCGACAGTACCGATCTCGGGTTCGCGGTGCGCGTGATCGTCGACGGCACCTGGGGGTTCGCCTCGCACGCCGATCTCACCGCCGAGACCGCCGCCCAGGTGGCGCAGCGCGCGGTGACGGTGGCGCGAACCCTGCGCGCGCTCAATCGCGAACGCGTGGAACTGGCTCCGGAGCCGCGCTACGACGACGCCGAATACGTCTCCGCCTACGACGTGGACCCCTTCGAGGTGCCGACGCCGGAGAAAGTGGCGCTGCTGCTGGACTATTCGGAGCGCCTGAGTTCCGCCGGCGGCGTGGATCACGTGACAGCGGCGGTGCTGCAGGTCAAGGAGCAGACCTTCTACGCCGACACCTTCGGCTCGCGCATCACCCAGCAGCGGGTGCGGCTGCACCCGCAGTTCGAGGCCATCACCGTCGATCCGGCGGCGGGCGTGTTCGAGACCATGCGCACCCTGGCCGCCCCGGCCGGGCGCGGCTGGGAGTACGTGACCGGCGCGGACGGACACTGGGACTGGGCGGGCGAACTCGCGCGGATGCCGGAGTGGCTGGCGGAGAAGGTGAAGGCCCCCACCGTCGAGGCGGGCCCCACCGATCTGGTCATCGACCCCAGCAATCTGTGGCTCACCATCCACGAGTCCATCGGCCACGCCACCGAGTACGACCGCGCCATCGGCTACGAATCGGCCTACGCGGGAACCTCGTTCGCCACCCCCGACCAGCTCGGCACGCTGCGCTACGGCACGCCGATCATGCACGTCACCGGTGACCGCACCCAGGAGCACGGCCTGGCCACGGTCGGCTGGGACGACGAGGGCGTGGCCGGGCAGCGCTGGGATCTGGTGCGCGACGGCGTGCTGGTCGGCTACCAGCTCGACCGGATGTTCGCGCCCAAGCTGGGCCTGGAACGCTCCAACGGCTGCTCCTACGCCGATTCCGCGCACCATGTGCCGATCCAGCGCATGGCCAATGTGTCACTGCAACCCGATCCCGAGCGCGACACCAGCACCGCCGAGCTCATCTCCCGGGTGGAGAACGGCCTCTACATCGTCGGCGACAAGTCGTGGTCGATCGATATGCAGCGCTACAACTTCCAGTTCACCGGTCAGCGCTTCTTCCGGATCCGCAACGGCGAGCTGGCCGGGCAGGTGCGCGATGTCGCCTACCAGGCCACCACCACCGACTTCTGGGGTTCGATGGAGGCCCTCGGCGGGCCCTCGACCTGGGTGCTGGGCGGGGCGTTCAACTGCGGCAAGGCGCAACCCGGTCAGGTGGCGGCGGTCTCGCACGGCTGCCCGTCGGTGCTGGTGCGCGGCATCACTATTCTCAATACCCGCGCCGAAGCCGGACAGTAGGAAAGGACCGACACGGTGAGTGTGCTCCCCGCCCCCGAGGTCGTCGAACGCGTGCTGCGGGCCTCGCGCGCCGACGAGACCATGGTGATCGTCACCGACGCGCACGAGGCGTCGCTGCGCTGGGCCGGAAACTCCATGACCACCAATGGTTCCTCGGTGGCGCGCGAGTGGGCGGTGGTCTCGGTGTTCCGGGAGGGCCCGACCGTCGCGCGGGTGGGCAGTGTGAGTTCCACCAGCGTGGATCCCGCCGAGATCGAGGCCGTGGTGCGGGCCGGCGAACAGGCCGCCCGCGACGCCGAGCCGGCGCGCGACGCCATGCCGCTGCTGGATCCCGACGCCGTCGACGCCGACACCCTGGACCGGCTGCTGGACTGGGACGGTGACCCGGCGACCACCGACATCGGCGTGTTCACCACGCTGGCAAGCGATCTCGCAGCCGGTTTCGACGGCTCCGACCGCCTGTACGGTTTCGCCCACCACCAGATGCATTCCACCTGGCTGGGCACCTCCACCGGGTTGCGGCGGCGCTGGGTGCAGCCGACGGGTTCGGTGGAGATCAATGGCAAGCGTGGTGCGGGCGCGGAGCTGGCCAGCGCGTGGGTCGGCACCGGCACCACCGATTTCGCCGATGTCGACACCCCCGGTCTGCTGGCCGAGCTGTCGCGGCGGCTGGACTGGTCCCAGCGCCGCGTCGAGCTGCCCGCGGGCCGCTACGAGACGCTGCTGCCGCCCTCGGCGGTCGCGGATCTGATGATCTACATGGCCTGGTCCATGGAGGGCCGCGGCGCGCACGAGGGCCACACCGCCTTCTCCCGCGCGGGCGGCACCCGAATCGGGGAGCGGCTCACCGGGATTCCGCTGACCCTGTCCTCGGATCCGAGCGCGGCGGGTCTGGAGTACCGGCCGTTCGTGGCGACGCCGTCGTCGTCGGAGTCGCTGTCGGTGTTCGACAACGGCCTGACCGCGCAGCGCACCGACTGGGTGCGCGAGGGCGTGATCGAGTCGCTGGTGTATCCGCGCGCCACCGCCGCCGAATTCGACGCCCCCGTCACGCTGCCCGGCGAGAACCTGCTCCTGACCGGCGGCGGCGACGCCACCCTGGCCGACATGATCGCGCGCACCGAGCGCGGTCTGCTGCTGACCTGCCTGTGGTACATCCGCGAGGTGGATCCGGCCACGCTGCTGCTCACCGGCCTCACCCGCGACGGCGTCTACCTGGTCGAGAACGGTGAGGTGACCGGGGCGGTCAACAACTTCCGCTTCAACGAGAGCCCCCTGGACCTGTTGCGGCGGGTGTCGGAGGCGGGTCGCACCGAGATCACGCTGCCGCGCGAGTGGAAGGACTGGTTCACCCGGACGGCCATGCCGCCGTTGCGGATTCCCGATTTCCACATGTCCTCGGTGAGCCAGGCGACCTGATCCGGTCGCACCGGTCCGTTTCCCGGAAGAATTCGTCGCGCGACAACGATGATTTCCGGGAGGCGGCGCCGACTTTCCAGGCAGAGACGGCGAAACACGCCGATTCGTTCCCCTGCTGAAGGAGTACGGCCATGAGCAAGGTAGTCACCGGTGCGAGCATGTCCCTCGACGGATTCATCGCGGGCCCCGGCGAAACCGGCTTCGAGCACCTGTTCGCCTGGTACCAGGGCGGCGATGTGCCGATCGCCAGCACCCACCCCGAGATCCCGTTCACCCTGACCGCCTCCGACGCCGAGTACCTGCGGGCCTGGCTCGACGGGGTCGGGGTGTACGTGGTCGGCAAGCGGCTGTTCACCCTCACCGACGGCTGGGGCGGGGTGCATCCGGCGGACAAACCGATCGTGGTGGTCACCCACACCGTGCCCGAGCAGTGGATCGCCGAGCATCCCGACGCGCCGTTCACCTTCGTGACCGGCGGGGTGAAGGAGGCCATCGATGTGGCGCGCGGCATCGCCGGGGACCGTATGGTCGGTGTCAGCGGCGGCGATGTGGCCCGGCAGTGCCTCGACGAGGGCCTGCTCGACGAGGTCTGGGTCGATCTGGTGCCGGTGCTGCTGGGCAGCGGGGTACCGCTGCTGGGTGAGCTGGCGAATGCGCCGGTGCTGCTGGAGGATCCGGAGATCGTGCCCGGCTCCCGCGTCACCCACCTGAAGTACCGCCTGCGCTGATCCGCGTGTCCGGTTTGCGCTGTCGGCGAACCGGTTGTCGCGGCGCCCCGTGCGCGCGCATCCTGGGATTACGCACTGTAATCACGTAATCGGATGGTGGTCGTCGTGGACGACGAAGCTGCCCTCTCGCCCTGGGACGAGAACCCCGACCCCGTGCCGCCGCCGGGCTTCGGCGATCCGGACCCCGCGGCCATGGACGCCTACTCGCGCACCGTGATCGCGGTCGCCGCCTCGGTGACCCCGCACGTGGCCAGCGTGCAGACCCGGCGCGGCGGCGGATCGGCGGTGGTGTTCACCGCCGACGGATTCCTGCTCACCAACGCGCACGTGGTCGGCGAGACGAGCCAGGGGACCGTGGTGTTCGCCGACGGCCTCGAATCGGCCTTCGACGTGGTGGGGGTGGATCCGCTCTCGGATCTGGCGGTGCTGCGCGCCCGCGGCGGGGCGCCCGACGCGGTGCGGCTCGGGGACGCCGACAGCCTGGTGGTCGGGCAGCTGGTGGTGGCGGTCGGTTCTCCGCTGGGGTTGGCCGGATCGGTGACGGCGGGCGTGGTGAGCGCGCTGGGCCGGTCGGTGCCGGTCGGCAATCGGCGCACCGCACGGGTCATCGAGGACGTGATCCAGACCGACGCCGCCCTCAATCCCGGCAATTCCGGTGGCGCGCTGTCGGATTCGGCGGGCCGGGTGGTGGGGATCAATACCGCGGTCGCCGGGATCGGGCTGGGTCTGGCGATTCCGATCAACGTCACCACCCGCCGCATCATCAGCACGCTGCTCACCGAGGGCCGGGTCCGGCGCGCCTATCTGGGCGTGGTCGGGGTGCCCGCTCCCCTGCCGACCGCGGTCGCCGCCCGCACCGGACAGGACGCGGGACTGCGGATCGTGGAGGTGGTGCGCGGCGGGCCCGCCGAACGGGCCGGGCTGCGGCGCGGGGATCTGGTGCTCAGCATCGCGCGCACCGAGATCCGGGACGCGCAGGGGATCCAGCGGCAGTTGTTCGCCGATGCCATCGGGCGCACGCTGCCGGTGACGGTGCTGCGCAATGGCGCGATGGTGGATGTGCTGGCGGTGCCGGTCGAGCTGACCGGCGACTGAACCGGCCGGTCACGGTCCCCGGCTAGCGGTTACGAGGCCGAGCGCTGCTCCGCGTCGCCGGGATGCCAGATCTCGGCCAGCTCGTCGAGGGGAATGTCCAGGGTGCGGCTCAACGCCACCACGGTCCCGAACGCGGGCGTGGGCAGGCGCCCCGATTCGATCTTGCGCAGGGTCTCGGGCGAAATGCCGGCGCTCGCGGCCACTTCCACCGGGTCGCGGCCGTCGCGGGCGGTGCGCAGGGCCGCGCCCAGGCGGCGTCCGGCTTCGAGCTGGGCGGGCGTGAGCGGCAGTCGGACCATACCGGTCACCCTACGGTTGGTATTTAAATACCGCAAGCCGCTATGGTCGGTATTAAAATACCGATTGATGGAGGTAGTCATGGTGGAACTCAAGAGCCCCGCCGAGATCGACAGCATGCGCGTGACCGGACAGTTCGTCGGCAGTGTGCTCGCCGAACTGCGGGAGCGGGCCCGGATCGGGGTCAATCTGCTGGAGCTGGAAGCGGTGGTCCGCGAACGCATCCGGGAGCGCGGCGCGGTCTCCTGCTACTGGGACTACTCGCCCAGCTTCGGGCGCGGCCCGTTCCGCAATACCGTCTGCCTGTCGGTGAACGACGCCGTGCTGCACGGACTTCCGTTCGACTACACGCTGCGCGACGGCGACGTGCTGACCATGGATCTGGCGGTGAGCATCGACGGCTGGGTCGCCGATTCGGCGGTCACGATCATCGTGGGCAGCCCCGATCCCGAGGACGAACGGCTGATCCGCGCCACCGAACAGGCCCTGGACGCGGCCATCGCGGTCGCCGAACCGGGCAACAGCATCGGCGACCTGTCCGCGGCCATCGCGGCGGTGGCCGGCGATCACGGCTACCGGATCAATACCGAATTCGGCGGTCACGGCCTGGGCCGCACCATGCACGAGGACCCGCACGTCCCCAATGCCGGGCGCGCCGGACGCGGTTTCCGATTGCGCCCGGGCCTGACCTTCGCGATCGAGCCGTGGTTCGCGCGCGGCACCGACCGCATCGTCACCGACCCCGACGGCTGGACCCTGCGCTCGGCCGACGGTTCGCGCACCGCGCATTCCGAGCACACCATCGCCATCACCGAGTCGGGCCCGCAGGTGCTGACCCGCGTCGGGTGACGGGTCAGGCGAGCGGCCGAAGGTCTGGCGACCCATGAGGTAGGTGGCCTCGACCCGCAAGGCGCGCAACGACTCCGGCGGCACGGCGCGCGGATTGCCCGACAGCACCACCAGATCCGCGTACTCGCCCGGTTCCAGGCTGCCGATCTCGGTGTCGAAGTGCAGCTGCCAGGCGGCGTCGAGGGTCTGCGCCTTGATCGCGGCGTCGACGCTCAGGTCGGCGCTGCCGGTGTGCTCGCTGGCGGTGGCGTATCCGGCGGCCGCCATTTGCCCGTAGGCCCAGCGCGATCGGTCGGGCATGCCGCCGCTTACGGTCGCCGACCCCCCCGACGAGCCAAGCGCCGTGGCGTGTGTCGGCTCGAACAGAAGCCCCGCCCGTCCAGACCCGGCCGGGTTCAACCCTGGAGCTGTACTGGCGCGACGGACTTCCCGAATGATCGGCATCGCGCCTTCGCGATCGGCCCGGCAGGCGCCGGCGCCGGGAGATCACCCGGTCGTCCCCCCGGCCGGTGAGCGGTCGAAACACGCTCTGGGCGATACTCGTTCGATGGGTATCGACGACCGAGCGGCAGGTGATGCGCGTGGCACCGCCGCGGTCGCGCATCAGGAGCTCACCCAGCGCCGCTTTCCCGAAGGCCAGCGCCGCATCTTCCTGGCCGCCATCGACGCCTTCGCCGAACGCGGCTTCCACGCCACCACCACACGCGACATCGCCGCCCGCGCGGGTCTGAGCCCGGCCGGACTGTACGTGCACTTCGGCTCCAAAGAGGAAGTCCTCTACCGCATCTCGCTGTCGTCGATGCGGCTGACCGAGCAGGTGGCCACCACCGCCGCCGCCGGTGCGGGCACCGTGGCCGACCGGCTCGCCGCCGTGGTGCGCGACCTGACGGTCTGGCACGCCGAGCACGCCGCCTCGGTCCGGGTGGTCCTGCACCACCTCACCGACCTCACCCCCGAGCACCGCGCCGAGGTCACCGACCTCCAACTCGCCATCCACCGCCTGGTCCGCGACCTGGTGGCCCGCGGGGTCGGCGAGGGCGTGTTCGACGTCGCCGACACCCACGCCGCGACCTTGGCGCTCATGTCGCTGTGCGTGGACACCTCCCGCTGGTACCACAGCGACTACCGCCGCACACCCGACGAGATCGGCGCGGACTACGCGGCCGTGGCCCTGCGCATAGTCGGCGCCCGGCCCGCCTGATCACTCCCCGGCGGCGGCTATCGCGTCCAGGTCTCCCTCGACCGCCGCACGATCGGCGTCGGAGAGCCCGAACCCCTCGATCTCGGCCAGTAGCTCGGCCACCCGTTCGGCTTCGCCTGCGACAGTGGCGATTTCGGCGAGCATCGCCAAGGCCCGGGCTCGGTCGACCAGCGGTGCGGTGGCGGCGTGGCGGCGCAGACCGGTTTCGAGCACCCGGACCGCGGTGGCGTCGCCGTTCTTCGAACCCCGGAAGATGCGCGTTGTCGACCACGCGGGCCAAGCCCTCGAGCTGTTTCGAGCCTCCGTATCTCGCCTCGACCAGGCGAGGTCGTGACTTCGAGCGCCGGGAGTGCCGACCGCGCCCCAGAACCGCGCCTGTATCTTCGGTGACTGGGGCAACTGGTCTGGTTAGTGCTGTGGGTGGTCGTTGCGGTCGGAGTCGATGACGTCACCGAGGCCTTGACGGCTGCCGTCGCCGGCGCGGGTGCGTCCTTTGACGCTGCGGATCACTCGGCCGACGGCTGTGCGGACCGCATCGGTGACCAAGGTCGTTGCGACGCCGACCGGGATGGAGACGGCGATCGTCACAATGTCGGAGACGCCGAATCCGTGGCCGCCTTCCTCGTTGTCGAGGGTGATCGTGATCGCGTCGAACCGGCCTTCTCCGGTCCACTGCTTGTGTTCGAACAGAGCTGTTTCCGGTCCGGGTGTTCCGTCGATCTCGAGTTCGAGTGTGATGGTCTGCCGGTCATCGGCGCCGTGCGTAGTCGTATTTGTCATGGAATTTTCTCCGCTTGTTGAGGGATTCGGCGGTGGGCAAGTGGGGTCTGCTCGCCAGTCCGAATACGTCGAGCCAGTCGGTGACGTACTCGTGGAAGCTGCCTTGCTCGTGACTGGTTCGCAGTTCTGCTTTCAGGTCGCGAAGAAGCGCGGAGCCGATGACGGCGAGGTTGCCGTCGTGTCCGGTGATGCCGGCTTGTGCGATGAGTGCCCGCAGAGCGTTCCGACGGTGTTCGAGGCTGAGTTGTTCCCAGTCGATGGGGTAGTCGTTGAGTGCGGCACCGGCGATGCGTTCCAGTTCGATAAAACCGAAGAGCCAGTCGAGTGCCATCCAAATATCCCCGGCTGTGGGGCCGAAGGCACCGCGGAACGGTTCGCCCAGTAGCAGTGTGGCGGCGAAGGCGTCGGCGTCGGCTTCTTGTTGGGGGTCGCGGCCTACGGTGTTGCCGTGCAGGACGATGTGGGCGTACTCGTGTGCGAGGATGAAGTTCAGTTGGATGCCAGTGGTGATCTGTGTCCAGTGGAATGCCTCGGGTGAGTAAGCGCGAATTACTGCCATCGAACTCGGAGACGCGTTGCGGTACAACGTGATGACGTGTTCGATGAACACACGCACGAACCGGGTGAGTTCGATGTCGATGTTGAGCTTTCTCAGGTTTTCGGTGATGCCGAACTGGGTGTTCCAGATGCAGAGATTGAATGTTCGCAGGTATTCGCGCATCAGTGCTGATACCTGGATTGTGTTGCGTGAGTGAAAACTTCGTGCGTGAAGCCGGGCCTCCGTGGTCGTTACGAGGCGGACATCGTCGATGCTGGGGTGATTGTTCCGTAGAGCGGAGGTGATCGAGGTGCGGCTGATTTCAGCCCATTTCGGCAGTGGAAGCCCGGCGCCTTGGGAGTCGGCTAGTGTGGGGCCGGTCGCACACGCGACGTCGAGGCATTGCTGGCTGAACACCAGCCATTCTTTGACATGCTTGGTCTTGGCGTGTCGATGCAGCACGATGGTCGCCCTCAATAGGTAATGGACGACTCCGACATGATACCAAGGGCTTTCGGCATCGAAGTAGGCGCTGACATCTCGGTCAGCGGTGTCGGTCAGCGCCTTCTGCAGAAAGTCCGCGTAGCCCTCACCGTCGCCAAATGCCCATTGCTGTTGATCCTTACGGCGCTTCATGTGGTCCTTCTCCCTGGGGAAGCCGGTAGGAACCTGCGGCACGTGAGCGTGAGGTCAAGACCGACTGGGCTCGCGTGGAGAGACATCCCCCGGGAGACCGTTCTGTGCTCAGGACTCTGCCCTCGCAGATTACCGGGCAAGAGCAGGGCAGCGCGGCGGTTCCCGAGGCGCACTGCGTGGCAGCCACGAGCCACCGTCAGCTGTGCATGCTCGACTCCCCGCATGCGACGAGATCGGCGCCGATTACGGGCCGTGGCCCCGCGGGTCGTCGGCGCCCGGCCCGCCTGATCACTCCCCGGCGGCGGTGATCGCGTCCAGGTCCCCGGCCACCGTCGCACGATCGGTCTCGGAGAGCCCCAGTCCCTCGATCTCGGCCAGAAGTTCGTCCACGCGCTCGGCTTCGCCTGCGACAGCGGCGATTTCGGCGAGCATCGCCAGCGCCCGGGCCCGGTCGACCAGCGGTGCGGCGGCGTGGCGGCGCAGGCCGGTTTCGAGGACGCGGACCGCGGTGGCGTCGTCGTTCTTCGAATCCCGGAAGATGCGTGCGTTGTCCAGCACCCGGGCCAGGCCGTCGAGCTGTGTCGAGCCGCCGTATTCGGGGTCGGGTTCGTCGCGCTGGATGTAGATGACGGTATTGCCGACCGGGTCCACGACCGTGAATCGGGTCTGTCCGGTGCGGAATCGGGTGATGCGCGGGGCGCCGCGCCCGGGCACCTTGCCGTAGCGGGCACGCAGCGCGGCCTTGAATTCCGCGTGCCACGGCTCGACCTCGTTCACGAGCACCAGACAGCCCACATGGGCTCCTTCCGCGGACAGATCCTTCGGTGTGGGCCCGAAATGCAGCTGGAAGCCATCGCGTTCGACGATTCCGTAGGTGTAGGGCCGGGTCATCTCGTAGGTGACGGTGTATCCCAGTGCCCGGTAGAAATCCAGCGTCTCGGGTAGCACGCCACCCCAGAGCATGGGAACCGAAACTGCCGCCATCGTGCGCCTCCTCGTGCTGTTCGGGTCGTCGGAACCCAACGTACGGATCGGGCGAGCACGCGCCTATGGCCCGACGTCGCGCCCGGTCAGCCCGCCCTGGGCAGCCCGTCCACCACGAGATCGACCGCGCCGGACAGATATTCGGGTGTCAGCGGCTGTCCGCGCAGCAGCAGCCGGAACCAGATGGCCCCGGCCAGCAGATCCATGATGGCCGCGGGATCGCAGCCGGGGTCGAGTTCGCCGCGCGCCACCGCCCGCTCGAACACCGGCTGTTCGCGGCCGAGACGTTCGGCGAAGAACGCGGACCCGACCGCCGCGAGCTGCGGCCGCCGGGGCGCGGCGGCCAGTACCGCTGTCGCCACGGGCGCGGTCGAGGGGTCGGTGAGCAGTCCGGCGATGGCCCGGGCCAGGTCAAGCAGGTCGCCGCGCAGGCTGCCGGTGTCCGGCATCGGGAAGCTCAGCAGGTCGGAGTCGGTGAGCGCCGCGGCCAGCAGCGCGTCCTTGGCGGGCCACCACCGGTAGAGCGTGGTCTTGTTCACCCCGGATCGCGCGGCCACCGCCTCCATGGTGAGGCCGTCATATCCCTTGTCCGCCAGCAGTTCCAGGGTCGCGGCGAAGATCGCCGCCGCCTGCCGCGGCGCGCCCGCGGTTCGCCGTTCCGGTGTCGTCACCCCACCAAAATACAACACAACGTTGCGTTGCGATTCGAACCATGATGAAATCGCAACGCAACGTAGCGTTGCATTCGAGTCGGGAGGACGCCATGACAACGACACCGATCCTGCTGGTGCACGGCATTCGATTGAGTTCCGCCTGCTGGGGGCAGGTCAGCGAGCACCTCGTCCCGCGGCACCCGGTGCTGGCCATCGACCTGCCCGGACACGGCAGCCGCCGCGGCGAACGATTCACCCTGCCGGGCGCGATCGAGGCCGTGCGCGCGGGGATCGATCACCTCGGCGGCGAGGCGGTGGTCGTGGGCCATTCGCTGGGCGGCCAGGTCTCGATCGCGGCCACCGCGGCCCACCCGGAGCGGGTGACAGGACTGGTCGTCGCGGGCGCGAGCGTGACTCCCAACCGGGCCCTCGCGACCCCGTTCCTGCTCATGCACCGCGCCCTGACCGCCCGCGCCGACGGCGGAAAAGCCTTCAGCGAGCAGGTCTTCGACCGGGTGCTGCCACCCCGGGTCGCCGCCGACATCGCGCGCGGCGGCATCGCGACCGAGGCCATTCCCGATGTGATGGCCGCCCTCATCACCTTCGATCCCCTGGCCGCGCTGAGCGAGTTTCCCGGTCCGGTGTGCCTGGTCAACGGCGGCCACGACCACTTCCGGATCGGCGAACAGCGCTTCCTGCGCACCGCCCCCGACGCCCGGCTGCTGGTAGTGCCGCGTTCGGGGCACTATCTCCCGCTCACCCACGGGGCGGCCTTCGCCGACCTGGTCGCCGATTTCGCCGCGTCCCGGGACCTCGTGCGCCTGGGAGCGTCCGGCGGCCAGACCGGATAGGCTGCGGGCGTGGACAACCCGTTCGGGCCTGTGGGCACCGCGAGCTACGTCAACCTGACCACCTACAAGAAGGACGGCACCGCGGTGGCGACGCCGCTGTGGGCCGCGCTCGACGGCGGCCGGCTCTACGTGTGGACGGTCACCGACAGCTGGAAGGTCAAGCGCATTCGGCGCAATCCCGACGTGACGCTGCAACCCTGCGATGTGCGCGGCAAGACGCACGGCGAGATCGTGAAGGGGCGCGCGACCGTGCTCGACGATGCGGGCAGCGACCGCGTCCGGGATCTCATCAAGCGCAAGTACGGGATCCTGGGCTGGCTGACCATCACGGGAAGCAAGCTGCGCCGCGGCAATGCGGGCACCATCGGCATCGAGATCCTTCCGGCATAAGCGCATTCACGCCACGTCGCCGAACCGACCGGTCCGGCGACGTGGTTTCGCGCTACCTGCTTCCGGATCGGTCGATCACGGCTGATCGTTCGCGATGATCGCGCCGATCAAACCGCCGACACCGCAACCGATCACGGCGCCGACCACGAAGAACCAGACACCGACTACGGCCCCGACCACACAGCCGATGAGCGCCCCGGCGACGATCGATCCGGCATTGGCCACGTTCTGCAACGCGACCACATCACCGTTGGGTGCGGCGACATCGGCCGGATTCGCCGGGCGCACCGTCAATTCGGTCGCGTCGGCGTTCACCTCGGGGACGACGGCGACGGTGCGGTCGGCGGCCTGGTAGACCAGCGGCAGCGCCGCGAGGGTCTCCCCCGAGGGCGCGATGATGTTCACCGCGCCGCCGGCGAGCTCGAAATGGCCCGAGGCCAGCGTGGTGGTGACCGCGCTGCGGTCCTGGGCCAGCGAGATGGAGTAGTCGACACCCCGGTCCGCACCGCTGATTCCCGGTGCCGCGACAGCGGGTTCGCCGTGAGCGGTCACCGTGGCCACGCACAGCGCGGCCACGGACAGCAGAGCGGTAGCGGCGATCTTGGCGATTCTCATGATGGTTCCCTACGTCGAGGGACCGATTCACCGTATGACCGAGTGAACGTCCGTACCATCATCGGACGCCGTGATCTACGACTCGGACGCACACACACGGACCGCAGTGAATCGGGGATTCCCCACTTCGAATTATTCGGTCCGGCACTATGACTCGCATATCACCGGAGGCCCCGCCGCTTCCCCGAGCCCGACGCCGGGTCCGATTCTCATACTCCTCTGACGAACCGGCGGTGGGAACCCCCCTGCACCGGGGTTGTCCGCTGCTGTCCTGCGGGCTACCCCGGTCCGGGTACGCGAAATCGCCTACTCCAGTTCGCCTTCGGTCTCCAGGTAGACCTGCCGCAGCCGGTCCAGAGTGGCGGTGTCGGGCTGCTCCCACAGCTTCCGCTCCGCCGCCTCCAGCAAACGTTCCGCGATCCCGTGCAGCGCCCACGGATTGGACTGCTCCATGAACTTGCGGTTGGTCTCGTCGAAAACGTAGGACTCGGCCAGCTTTTCGTACATCCAGTCGGCGACCACGTTAGTGGTGGCGTCGTAGCCGAACAGGTAGTCGACGGTGGCGGCCATCTCGAACGCGCCCTTGTAGCCGTGCCGGCGCATGGCCTCGATCCAGCGCGGGTTCACCACGCGCGCCCGGAACACCCGGGTGGTCTCCTCCGACAGGGTGCGGGTGCGCACCGCGTCCGGGCGGGTGCTGTCGCCGATGTAGGCCTCGGGGTTCGAGCCGGTGAACGCGCGCACCGCGGCCACCATGCCGCCGTGGTACTGGAAGTAGTCGTCGGAGTCGGCGATGTCGTGTTCGCGGGTGTCGGTGTTCTTGGCCGCCACCGCGATTCGCTTGTAGGCGGTCCGCATGTCGTCGGCGGCGGGCGCGCCATCGAGGTCGCGGCCGTAGGCGAAGCCGCCCCACGCGGTGTACACGCGGGCCAGGTCGTCGTCGGTGCGCCAGCTCTTGGAGTCGATGAGCTGCAGCAGGCCCGCACCGTAGGTGCCGGGCTTGGAGCCGAAAATGCGGGTGGTCGCGCGGCGTTCGTCGCCGTGCTCGGCGAGGTCGGCCTGGGCGTGGGCGCGCACGTAGTTCCGGTCGGCGGGCTCGTCGAGTCCGGCGGCCAGGCGCACCGCGTCGTCGAGCAGGGCCAGCACGTGCGGGAAGGCGTCGCGGAAGAAGCCGCTGATCCGCACGGTCACGTCGATGCGCGGACGGCCCAGCTCCTCGAGCTCGATGGCCTCCAGGCGGGTGACGCGGCGGCTGGCCTCATCCCACACCGGCCGCACGCCCAGCAGCGCGAACACCTCGGCGATGTCATCGCCGGAGGTGCGCATGGCCGAAGTGCCCCACACCGACAAACCCACCGACCGCGGGTACTCGCCGTGGTCGGCCAGGTAGCGGGCCAGCAGCGAATCCGCCATGGCCTGACCGGTTTCCCAGGCCAGCCGCGACGGCACCGCCTTCGGGTCGACGGAGTAGAAGTTGCGGCCCGTGGGCAGCACGTTGATCAGACCGCGCAGCGGCGAACCGCTCGGTCCGGCCGGGATGAAACCACCATTCAGCGCGTGCAGGATGCGAGCGACCTCGACACCGGTCTGCCGCAGTCGCGGCACCACCTCGGCGGCGGCGAAGCCCAGCACCCGGCGCGTCTCGTCCAGACGCGCGGCGACGTCGGTGAGGCCCGCGGCCGCGGCGAGCTCCCCGCCGAACACGCCCTCGGTCACCGCGTCGATGGACTCGGCGTCCCAGTCGACTTCCTGCATGCCCGAGACCAGTTCGCGCGCCAGCTGCTCGAAGGCGTCCACCCGGTCGCGCTTCTCGTCACCGGATTCGCTGAGCCCCAGCGCCTCTCGCAGACCCGGCACATTGACCTCGCCGCCCCACAGCTGGCGGGCGCGCAGCATGGCCAGCACCAGGTCCACCTCGGCCTCCCCCGCCGGGGCCTGGCCGAGCACGTGCAGGCCGTCGCGGATCTGCACATCCTTGATCTCGCACAGCCAGCCGTCGACATGCAGCAGCATGTCGTCGAAGATCTCTTCGTCCGGGCGTTCGGTGAGCCCGAGGTCGTGGTCCATCTTGGCCGCGCGCATGAGCGTCCAGATCTGCTGGCGGATGGCCGGCAGCTTGGCCGGGTCGAGCGCCGAGATATTGGCGTGCTCGTCGAGCAGCTGCTCGAGCCGCGAGATGTCGCCGTAGGTCTCGGCGCGCGCCATGGGCGGGATCAGGTGGTCGACCAGGGTGGCATGGGCGCGGCGCTTGGCCTGCGTGCCCTCGCCCGGGTCGTTGACCAGGAACGGGTAGATCAGCGGCAGATCGCCGAGCGCGGCATCGGTGCCACAGGAGGCGGACATGCCGAGCGTCTTGCCGGGCAGCCACTCCAGGTTGCCGTGCTTGCCCAGGTGCACCACGGCGTCGGCGGCGAAGCCCTCCGCGGCGGCCAGCCAGCGGTAGGCGGCCAGATAGTGGTGGCTCGGCGGCAGATCCGGGTCGTGGTAGATGGCGACGGGGTTCTCGCCGAAACCGCGCGGCGGCTGCACGATCAGCACCACATTGCCGAAACGCAGGGCGGCGATGACGATCTCGCCCTTCGGGTCGGCGGAGCGGTCCACGTACAACTCGCCCGGCGGCGGGCCCCACGCCTCGACGACCGCCTCGCGCAGGTCCTCGGGCAGGGTCTCGAACCAGCAGGTGTAGAGGTCCGCGCCGATGCGAATCGGGTTGCCCTCCAACTGTTCCTGGCTCAGCCAATCCGGGTCCTGCCCGCCCGCCGCGATGAGCGCGTGGATCAGGGCGTCACCGTCGGCGGCCTCCAGGCCGGGGATCTCGCCGGGCGCGCCGAGGTCGTAACCGGCCTCGCGCATCTCGCTGAGCAGCCGGATGGCGCTGGCCGGGGTGTCCAGGCCGACGGCATTGCCGATGCGGGCGTGCTTGGTCGGGTACGCCGACAGCACGATCGCGACCTTCTTGCGCTCGGCCGGAATGTGGCGCAGCCGCGCGTAGCGCACCGCGATACCCGCCACCCGGGCCGAACGCTCGGCGTCGGGCACATACGACGACAGCCCGTCCGCGTCGAACTCCTTGAACGAGAACGGGACCGTGATGATGCGGCCGTCGAACTCCGGCACCGCCACCTGGGTGGCCACGTCCAGCGGCGACAGGCCGTCGTCATTGGCCTCCCACTGCTCGCGACCGCTGGTCAGGCACAGGCCCTGCAGGATCGGCACATCCAGGTCCGCGAGCGCGCCCACGTCCCACGCCTCGTCATCGCCGCCGGCCGAGGCGGTCGCGGGTTTGGTGCCGCCCGCCGCGAGCACGGTCACCACCAGCGCGTCGGCGGTGCCGAGCGTGGCGAGCAGCTCCGGCTCCGCGGTGCGCAGCGAGGCGCAGTAGATGGGCAGTGCGCGAGCGCCCTTGGCCTCGATGGCGGTGCACAGCGCCTCGATGTAGGCGGTGTTCCCGGCCAGGTGCTGGGCGCGGTAGTAGACCACGGCCACGGTCGGCGCGTCGTCCGGGACCGGGCAGGCGTGGCGTTCCAGCTCGCCCCAGCTCGGCATCTCCACCGGCGGCTCGAACCCCTCGCCGGTGAGCAGCACCGTGTCGGACAGGAAGTTGTGCAGCTGCAGCAGGTTTCGCGGGCCGCCCGCGGCCAGGTAGTTGTGGGCGTCGGCCGCGACACCGCCCGGCACGGTCGAGCACTCCATCAGCTCGGCGTCGGGCGCGATCTCACCACCGAGGGCGACCACCGGAATTCCGCTGGCGCGCACCGTCTCGAGGCCCTCCTCCCAGGCCCGCTTACCGCCCAGCACGCGCACGATCACCACCGACACACCGTTCAGCAGGACCGGCAGATCCTCCGGCAGCAGCCGGGCCGGATTGGCCAGCCGGTAGGCGGCGCCGCTGGCGCGCGCGCTCAGCAGATCGGTGTCGGAGGTGGACAGCAACAGGATCAAGGGTCTCGGCCTTCCTAGGGTGACGCGCCCAGCACGGTTCGGCGCTCGCCGGGAAGGTCTGACTGTCACAGCGGCGCGACCGCACCGGAATTGCACCGGCTTTCTTCCGTTCGACGAGCTCGCCGATGCTATCGCGCCGCCGTCGCGGGCCCGATATCGCGCCCGCGCCGCCGCGTGCGGGCACCGATCACAGTGCGGCCAAGCCTGGCTCACACCCCTGGGGAACCGACTGGTCGGCGCGTACGCTGCCGGTATGCCACTCACTCCAGGATGGGTCAGGCGGAACCGCTTTGCTGCCTGGTCGGGATACTTTTGCGTACTGGTTGCCTTCGCAACGCTGGCCATGGCTCTCACGGCCGCCGGCTCCGGTCATTCGCAGTGGGCGATCGTCGCCGGGGTCATCTGCGCGTCGACCATCCTGTTCGGTCTCACGGTCATGAGCACCACCGTGCACCGCGACCACGCCGACCACCACAACGTCCCCAGCCTGCTCAACGACACCTGGGAAACCACGCCCGCCTTCGCCCGCCGCCGCGGGGCGCCGGCGGCCATCGAACCGCGCCGCGCGGGCTGAACCGCCCGGCGAATCGACCGATCCGGCAACCGGACTCCGGGACTCCCCCGTCCCGGAGTCTTTTCTTTGCTTTCGGTCTCCACATCGGTAATACATAGTTAGATTGCAATATCTCCAAATGTAGATAGACGTGGAGGCGAACCCGACCCCGGGTGGCGGTGCCCGGTCTCGGCATCCTCCGTACGCTGGGTGGCGTCATGACGCGAACCGATCCCGACTCCTGCCCGGGCGTGCTGCGCCTGCACGAAGCAGCCGACGGTCCCCTCGCCCGTATCCGGGTGCCCGGCGGACTCCTCTCCCCCATCCAGCTCCAGGCCCTCGCGGCCGCGGCCGCCGACCTCGGCGACGGGAACATCGAGCTCACCTCGCGCGGGAACATCCAGTTCCGGCAGGTCCACGACGCGGCCGCGCTCACCGAACGGCTCACCGAGGCGGGACTACTGCCCAGCGCCACCCACGAGCGGGTACGCAACATCATCGCTTCGCCGCTGTCGGGACGCGTCGGCGGCGGGACCGATGTGCATCCCCTGGTCCCCGCTCTCGACGAAGGACTGCGCGCACAGCCGCGCTACGCCGACCTGCCCGGCCGGGTCCTGTTCACCCTCGACGACGGCCGCGGCGATGTCAACGGCCTGGGCGGCGACATCGGCGTGCACGCGCTCGACGAGCACACCTACGCACTCCTGTTGGCGGGCAAGGACTCCGGCCTCCGCCTGCCCGCCGACGCCGCGGTCGACCTCATGCTCGCCGCCGCCGACGGCTTCCTCGACCTGCGCGACGGCCACTGGCGTCTGCACGAGATCCCCGACGGCGCGGCCCGGCTGATCGACCGCCTCCGCACCGCCCACCCCGACCTCGACGTCTCCTCCGACCTCCTGGAACCGCCCGGCCCCCAGGACATTCCGATCGGCTGGATGACCCAGTCCGACGGCCGGGTGGCCCTCGGCGCGGGCGTGCGCCTCGGCTCCCTCCCCGCCCGCACCGCCGAATTCCTCGCGGCCGTCGAATGCCCGATCATCGTCACCCCGTGGCGCAGCCTGATCCTCGCCGACCTCGACGAATGGCCCGCCGAACAGGTGGTCCGAGTCTTGGCCCCCATGGGCCTGATCTTCGACACCGCCTCCCCGTGGCTGCAGGTCAGCGCCTGCGCCGGCATGCCCGGCTGCGCCAAGTCCCTCACCGACGTCCGCGCCGACGTCGCCGAGGCCGTCGACTCCGACCGCGTCCTCCCCACGGACGCACCGGAATTCGCCCGCGAGGGTCTCGACGCCGCCGACGTCGTGGTCGCCGGCCGCCAGCACTGGTCCGGCTGCGACCGCCGCTGTGGCCGCCCGAAGGGCGCGGTCACCGACGTCATCGCCACCACCGACGGCTACCGCATCATCCCCGCCGGCTAGCCGATCCCGCCGAACCGGTGGGATCGGCGCTCGGTGCACCCCTCAGACACCGACCTCGACGATGTCGCGGATCCGGAAACGGCCGCCGGTGATCTCGATCGTCTGGCGGGCGACCAGGGCCGCGTCGTCACGGTCGTAGCGGTAGCCGATCTCGCGGGAGTCGGGGACGACGGCGAGACGAGCACGGCCGCCGAGGCATTCGGCGCGGGCGGCGGTCGCCTCGGTCAGGGCCGTGCAGGCGTCGGTGTCGTCCGTGGTGGGCGGGTGGGCCTGCTCGGCTCCCCGGATCGGGACGGTGGTGTCGGAGATCGAGCAGAGCCGGCCGGTCGGGTCGAGGGTCAGGGTGAGCTGGCCGTCGCCGCCCGCGACGGCGGGGACGCCGTCGTAGAGCTGACGGTAGTGCAGGGTGTAGTCGGCCACCGCGGCCGCGACGGTATCGCCGTCGCGGCTCGCGCCCGCGTGGAAGGTGGCCGACATTCCGGCCAGGGCGAGGTCGTGGCCGAGGTCCAGGTCTCGCAGCGCCCGGTCGGCGAGGTCGCGAATCTCCTCCGGCGTGCGGCCGTCGGCGCTGCGGTCCGGCTCGGCATAGAACGCCTGGTAGCTGCCGTCGGGATGCATGACCAGCCGGGGTTCGAATTCGGCTCGCGCACAAGACTCCTCGGTGACCGGGGACGCGGGCTCGGCGAGTACGCCACGCAACCCGTGCCGTTCACTCAGCGCGGACACCGTGTCGGCGTCAGCGTTTCGGCGGGCCAGGCGCAGTGACATCGGTTGGCGCGGAAGGGGAATGCTCAGGTCGACTTCGAGGGGGAACTGACCCGCCCAGCGCCACCAGTACCAATCGTCGGGCACCGCGCCGCCGTAGAACAGCCGCTCGTTCCAGAGCCGGTCCTGCGCCTCGCGGTCGGTGGCGCCGCAGGCCGCCGACGAAACCCGGTGGTTGTTGTGGAAGATCGACAGCGCCGCGTCCTGCCAGGCCTGACTGAACGATTTGCCGGCGTTCCATTCCTTGAAGAACCGTGTCCCCTGCTGATCGGTGTCGAAGGTGAGACTGTCGAATCCGAACAGCATCCGCGCGCCCCGGTTCGGCGTGTGCCAGGTGCGGTAGGGGCTGTGTCCGAAGTTGGTGCGCAGCGATTCGCAGCCGTGCAGGAACAGGTAGCGCAGGCGCTGGTCGCCGAATCCCATCCGGTCGGATTCGGCGTAGATGGTGTTGTCCCAGGTGCGGCCCATCGAGGTCAGGTACACGCCATTGCTCATGGTGGTGCTGTGCGCGTAGTGGTAGAAGACCCGCACCGAGTCCATGCCGAGGCTGTCCTGCCAGTTGTCGTACTCCTGGTCGTACCGCCATTCCCGGACATCGTCGTCCTTGGCGTGGAAGTTGACGCCGTTGAACTTCGCGACGTAGTCGAGGAAGCCGCTCACGCACGCGTGCGGGTAGGTCAACGTGGCGTCTTTCGGGTACACCTGCACCGACGCGCCGCCGTACATGTTGTCGGACATTGTCGAATGGTCACCGATACCGGACGCCCGGGCACGGGTACCGGACTACTCGATTCCCCCGCCGACCCGCCCCACGGCCCTCTGGCGTCCCTCGCGCTGCCCGCGGCGGCGCATTCCGGATCCACTGGACCCGGGGCTGGTGGATGTCCGAGGTCTGCCCCCCTTCAGCAGACCGCCGGCACCGACCAGCCCCGGGCGGGTCAGCCCTGCTCGGGCGCGGTTGCGTCGAGCAGCCGAGCGAACGCGCCGCCCGCGGGCCTCGTCGACCGCGAGCGGCGTTCCCGGTCGTCGACGACTGCGCCATCGACCGGAGGCTCGGCCAAAGACTATGTGCGCGTATAGATTCTGTTCCACCGGATTCGCGACGACCCGCTTCCGGATTCGCGACGGAAGAAGGGGTCGCCGGTGTCCGAGCTCGTCGTGGTGAGCGACGCTACAACGGAGTTGTCCAAGCATGACCGGCCTGGATACTGGCGTGAGCAGGTGTCGGCGAACCAGGGCGGGGCGCGGGTCGAATTCTCCGATTGGCCGAACTTCCATGGCGCACTGCGGGTTCAACGTCTGGCGAGCTATCGGCTCGGCGACTTCCAGAATGTCGCCTTCGAATCGACCGGGATTTCGTACGAGCGCACCACCGCCGACATCGATGCCGATGGTGACCGCAGCGCTCGGCTGCTCATCGCCCGGAGCGGACCCCTCGACATCGAGCAGCACGGCACGCGGGTGACATTGCGACCCGGTCAGATGGGTGTGGTCGATTGGGGACGGCGCATGGTGCTCTCGCATGCCGACCAGGTGCGGGGTTGGATCCTCAATATCCCCGCCGACGCGCTGCGGCTGCCCGAAGCCCCTGGCGGCCGCTCGTTTCTGGCGCTCGATACGCATGACCCGTTGCTGGGTTCCGTGCTCGCGCTGACCGAACAACTCTCCCGCCACGGCGACTCCATGACGCCCAGCCAGTTCCTGCGAATCAGCACGCATTGGACGGGCCTGCTCGCCGGCGCCCTCGACGAACGCCGAGCCCCGGAGGACACGAAGTTCGCGGCTATTTCCCGGGATGCGCGTCTGTACATTCAACGATGTTCGGATGATCCGCGACTCACCGTGGATGCGGTGGCCGAGCACCTCGGCATCACCCGGCGCCAACTCGAGCGGGCAATGCGCGATTTCGGTACGTCACCGCACAGCTACCTGCTCGCGACCCGCGTCGAACGGGCCGCGAAACGGCTGGCCGACCGCCGGAACGCCGGTCGTACGATCGCGGATATCGCTTACGACAGTGGATTCGTCGCCTTGTCGGTCTTCACCAAGGCCTGCCGCGACCGATTCGGCGTGCCACCCGGTCGGCTACGGCCGCGCGGCTCGATCTGAGCCGCCGGCCAGGCTCGCGGGTGAGCCCGGCCGGCGTCCGTGTCAGGATCGTCACCGATCGTGGCAGCGGGTTTCCCAGGCGGTGGGCAGATCGTCGGAAAGCACTGGCGCCGCCAGAATTTCATCGTCGAAACCGAACGCGTCCAGCAAGGCCGGGAGGTGCTCGGCGAGGGTGTCGATGGCCAGGCGGAGTCGCTGTTTGATGGTGTCGACCGCGGCGAGGTCGAGCAATCCGTGGGTGAGGTACCAGACGGCGTGCTGCTCGAGGTAGTTCAGCGCGAAGACGTCACGCACGGCGGCGATCTCGGGGTGATCGGCGAATCGGTGGAGCACCTGGAAGGCTTCCTCGGCCGAGTAGGCCTCGGCGAGGGCGAGCGCCTCGGGAATGACCGCCAGGCGCCCCTCGAGTCCGGGCGTCGTCAGATACTGCTGGGTTTCCTCCACGATCGTCAAGGTGCGAGCGCTGAACAGGCTCAGGCGGTCGGCTTGGTCGGTGACATCGTGCAGAACGACTTCGGGTACCGGCTTTCCGGCCAGGTGTTTGGCCAGGACGCGACCGGCCACCGAGCCCAGGACGTGGCAATCGCCCTCGCCGGTGATGGCCGCGTGGCAGACGCCGAGGTAGTCGGCCACGCGATTGGCGCTGAACATGCCCTGGGCGCCCATCCGAATTCTGGCGTGGGTCACCGTGTCCAGGGCGTGCAATTGGATGTAGTGCTTGGCCAGCATCACCGCCACGACCGTGTCGCGGCTGGTGAGGTCGGCGTTGGCCAGCGAGGTCTTGACCGTGTTGCCGTAGAGCGTCCGGGCGATGGTGCCGGCCAGGTCGGTGAGCAGGGTGTCGCGCACGTGCGGCAGCTCGACCATGTACGGGGTGTCCGAAGGGGTCAGCGGCACCACCCGTTTGGCGGCGTAGCGCAGAGCGATGTAGAGCGAGGCGCGGGCGGTGGCGTTGAGGCAGGACGCGAGCGCGAGGCGACCGACCGTGAGCTGACTGATCGCCGAGGCGAACGACCGCTTGCGGCTGTCCTCGTCGCGCCAGGTCAGCACGCCCTGGTCGTCGATGGTGGCGAGGTCGTTGCTCAGCCAGGCGCCGCGGTCGACCTTCAGTTTGTCGAACGCGATGACGGAGTTGTCCATGATGACCAGCGGCTGATGGTCGAGCTGGGTGATGGTCACACCGGGTGCGGGGGCGCCGTCGGGGCCGCGTAGTCGTGCCGCGAACAGGTGCACGCCGTGATCGACGCCGGCGGCGTCGATGAAGCGCGCGCCGACCACGCAGACGCGTGCCACGGGGATGCCGACGCTGGGCATGAACTTGCGGGCCCGCGGGTTCGGGGTGTCGATGACGAACCCGTCGCCGTCCCAGGTCGCGCGGGTCTGCATGAACTGGATGTTGGACCCGCACCCGTATTCGGTCAGCAACATGACCCCGACGCTCGAGCCGTTGTCGAGATCCTGCAGATACGGTGCGGCCGAATCGGAATCGGTGAGGGTGGACAGGCTGCCCGAGGCCAGGTTGTAGTGCCCGGAGATCAGCGGGATCAGATCCGTCGCCAGCACCGCCGACCAGTCGAAGACGGCGAACAGTCGCGGTAGGTCGGTGGCGATGTCGCGGGTGCTGCCGACCTCCGCGACCAGGTTGTGCAGCTGGTCGTAGGCGTTCTGCCTGCGTTGCTCCTGGCTCTGGGCCTCGGTGACGAAGTAGGCCGGATTGTTCAGGATCTTCTGCAAATGCCGGTCGAATTCGAGGCTGCCGTGGCGGAGAGCTCCGGCCAAGGGGGTCTGCTCGTTATGCATGATCCTTCTCCTACTCATTAAATCGATCCCGTCGGCAACTGATCCGCCGAGGGCATAGAAGCCATCGCCGCACTCGGACGCGCCGGTACCCGGTGTTGCTGCGTGATTACGCGGGCACCGTGAGGGTCCGGAACTAGAGAGCCGGGCGATTACCTGTCAGAAGTTCGACGCACCACTCACCTTCACGCGATATCCAGCGCTGTGGGCTGAGGAAGGCTCGGGAGGACACGCGCGCCCGACCGGATCACGGTGTTGCGCGGGAGAGAGATTCGCGTGAGCAGGCCGGGAGTTGAATGCGGCAGCTGAACCACGGTAGCGGGCCACAGCCGCTCGCGTGATTCGTTGCCACAGTGCCGTCTTCGGCGCGAGAGTCACGAATTGTAGTGTTACACAGATTGTCTGAAAGTTCGCAGTGAACCATCACCGTGTGTCGCGAAGCGGCACGCCCTGATTCCAGTCACCGACGACGGTTCAGCGCTTTCCCGTGCCTCCGGCACCGGGAACGGGTAGCGCATCGGCGGGAATACTGGGTGGCGGACTACTCGATTCCATCGCCGACCGCCGCGCGGACGGGCCCGACCGGTCGGTGACGGGTGCGGGGTGCACGCGGCGTGGTTGCTGGTGCACAGTGGGGTTATCCGCGCTGCGACGACCATCGGATGCTGGAGGCGGCCATGACCATCGCGAAGCTCAGTGATCAGGAGATCCTGGCGATGTCCGATGAGGAGCGTCGCGAACTGATCCGGCGATTGCAGCCGCCGCCAGAGCGGGTGCTGCCTCGCCCGGAGTTGGTCCGGCTGCATCGGCGGGTGCGGCTGGCGCTCATGGTCGGCGGCTGTCTGGGGCTGATCCCGTGGATCGTGTACCTGGGGTTCTCGCTGCCGGCGGAGTATCACGCCCGCAACTGGCCACTGGCCTGGATCGGGTTCGACATCGTGCTCGTGCTGATGATGGCGACCACCGCCTACCTGGGCTGGAAGCGGCGCGTGGTGTTGCTGCTCCCGGCGTTCGGCACCGGCATCCTGCTGATGGTGGACGCCTGGTTCGACATCGTCACCGCGAACGCCGGGGATTTCTGGCTGTCGCTGGGCACGGCGATCATCGGCGAGATCCCGTTGGCGGCGTTGCAGATCAGCGGCGCGATCATGCTGCTGCGCTTCCTGATCCTGGCCCATCCGCTGCGCGATCCGCAGGTCAGTCCGTTTCGGACGCGACTGCCGTTCTGACCGAGTGCCATTCCATGGTGCAGCACTTGACGCTGCCGCCCGACTTGAGCAGCTCCGACAGGTCGATCCCGACCGGTTCGTAGCCGCGCGCCCGCAATTGCGCGGCCAGGTCGACGGCTCTGTCGCTGAGGAACACGTGGTAGCCGTCGCAGACGCCGTTGAGGCCCAGCACATTCGCGTCGGCCTCGGTGGCGATGATCGCGTCGGGGTACAGGCTCGCGAGCAGCCGCGCGCTGGTTCCGCTGAAGGCGGCCGGGTAGTAGGCGATGGTGTCGTCGAGGACCATGAGCGCGGTATCGAGGTGGTAGAAGCGCGGATCCACCAGATCCAGTGAGACGACCGGCAATCCGAAGTACTCCGCCACCTCCTGGTGCGCGCCGCGGGCGCTGCGGAACCCGGTCCCGGCGAGGATGCGGTCGGGCGCGATGGCGAAATCGCCTTCGCCCTCGTTGGTTTCGCGGGCGCGGGCCACGCTCGTGAAGCATTGGGCGGCCATCCAGCCGTGGTAGGCCGGACCTTCCTGCGCGCGTTCGGGATTGGCGAAGCGGGCCGAGAGCGCCCGCTCCCCGATGGCCAGTCCCCCATTGGCGGCGAACACCATGTCCGGCAGCCCCGCGACCGGTTCGATGACGTCGACGCGGTGCCCGCGCCCCTCGTAAGCGACGCGCAGCGCCTCCCACTGGGCCAGGGCGCGGGTCCGGTTCACCGGGTCGGCGGTGTCCATCCACGGATTGATGGCATAGGTGACGTCGAAGTGGTCGGGGCGGCACATGAGGTAGCGGCGGGGCACGGGCCGGCGGGCGGCGGGATCGCGGGCGGGCAGCGTGGCTACGGACGTCAACGGGACTCCCTCGGAAGCGGCGCGGACGGGTCTGACACGAAGGTAAGTGGCGTACCGTTGTGTCAGGAATAGCGAATCGTTGCGTTGATTACGCCTCGAGCAGCGATTCATTGCGTCTGAACGATGCGTGTGCATCATTGCGCCGGACGTGCGCGCATCCCGCGAAGGGAGTGACCGTGGACGATCTCGACCGCCGGATCCTGGCCCACCTGCTGAAGAACGCACGCGCCTCGTTCCAGGACATCGGCGCGGTCATCGGCCTGTCCGCCCCCGCGGTCAAACGCCGCGTCGACAAGCTGGTCGCCGCGGGCCAGATCACCGGCTTCACCGCCGTGGTGAACCCGGCCGCCCTGGGCTGGCGCACCGAGGCGTACGTCGAGGTCTTCTACCGCGACAACATCTCCCCCGCCGAGCTGCGCCGCGGTCTCGAACCGATTCCCCAGGTCGTCGGTGTGTGGACTATCGCGGGCGAGGCCGACGCACTGGTCCACGTGATGGCCACCGACATGGCCGAGATCGAGGCCACCGTCGAACGCATCCGTGAGAACGCCCGCGTCGGGCGCACCCGCAGCAATATCGTCATGTCCCGCCTGCTCGAACGCCCCCGCACCTGACCCGGCCAGCCGGAAAGCACCGGCCGCGCGCACTGTGGACCGTCCACTGTGGCCGGGCGCACTACCCGCCCAGCGCCGCTCCGGCGGCGAAATCTATGGTGGAGCGCATGTCCGACGTGCGTGCCAGCTACCTCAAAGACGGGGCCGAGATCTATCGGCGCTCGTTCGCGACCATCCGGGCCGAGGCCGATCTGGCCCGGTTCCCGGCGGACGTGTCACAGGTGGTGGTGCGCATGATCCACGCCTGCGGGCAAGTGGATCTGGCGGGCGACGTGGAATTCAGCACCGATGTGGTGGCCAAGGCGCGGGCCGCGCTGCGGTCCGGCGCGCCGATCCTGTGCGACGCCAAGATGGTCGCGTCCGGTGTCACCCGCACGCGGCTGCCCGCCGACAACGACGTGCTGTGCCTGCTCGACGACCCGCGCGTCCCGGACCTGGCCGCGCGCATGGACAACACCAGATCGGCTGCGGCCCTGGAACTCTGGAGCGACCGCCTCGACGGCGCGGTGGTGGCCGTCGGCAATGCGCCGACCGCGCTGTTCCACCTGCTCGACATGATCGACGCGGGCGCGCCCCGCCCCGCCGCGGTGCTCGGCATCCCGGTCGGGTTCATCGGGGCCGCGGAATCCAAGGAGGCGCTGGTCGAATACGGCGGCGTCGAATTCCTGACCGTGCGGGGCCGGCGCGGCGGCAGTGCCATCACCGCCGCCGCCCTCAATGCGATTGCGAGCGAACAAGAATGAGCAAGCTCTGGGGTGTCGGGCTCGGACCCGGCGATCCGGAACTGGTGACGGTCAAGGCCGCCCGGGTGATCGGCGAGGCCGACGTCATCGCCTTCCACAGCGCCCGGCACGGGCGCAGCATCTCGCGCGCCATCGCCGCCCCCTACATGCGCGAAGGCCAGCTCGAGGAGCACCTGATCTACCCGGTGACCACCGAGACCACCGACCACCCCGGCGGCTATCAGGGCGCGATCGACGAGTTCTACGAGTCCGCCGCCGCCCGCCTGGCCGAGCACCTCGCGGCGGGCCGCACCGTCGCGCTGCTCGCCGCCGGTGACCCGCTGTTCTACAGCTCGTTCCAGCACATGCACCGCCGCCTGGCCGACCGGTTCGACACCGAGATCATCCCCGGCGTCACCTCGGTCAGCGCCGCCTCCGCGGCCCTGGGCACCCCGCTGGTGGAGGAGAAGCAGGTCCTCACCGTGCTGCCGGGCACGCTGCCGCCCGAGGAGCTGACCCGCCGCCTGCGCGAGACCGACGCCGCCGCGATCATGAAGCTCGGCCGCACCTACCCCGGTGTGCGCCGCGCCCTCGCCGACTCCGGCCGCCTCGACGACGCCTACTACGTCGAGCGCGCCAGCTCCGACCGGCAGCGCGTGCTGCGCGCCGCCGACGTCGACGAGTCGAGCGTCCCGTACTTCGCGATCGCGGTGGTTCCGGGCCCCACCCCGCAGACGCGCCTCACCCTGACCGAATCCGCCGCGCGGGACGGCTCGGAATCAGTTGTGGCGGAAGCAGCTTCCACCGGCGCGTCGAGCACGGCTCCCGCGGAAGCAGTTCCCGCATCGGTCGGCGAAGTGGTCGTCATCGGGCTGGGGCCGGGCGACGAGGCCTGGACCACGCCGGAGGTGTCGCGCGCACTGGCCGAGGCGACCGACATCGTCGGCTACACCACCTACGTGAACCGCGTGCCGGTCCGACCGGGTCAGCGGCGGCACGCCAGTGACAATCGCGTCGAATCCGAGCGCGCCGGAATGGCTTTGGACATGGCCAAGCAGGGCGCGAAGGTCGTGGTGGTGTCGTCCGGGGATCCCGGCGTGTTCGCCATGGCCGCGGCGGTGATCGAGGAGTCGGCGGATCCGCAGTGGCGCGAGGTGCCGGTGCGGGTGCTGCCCGGCGTGACCGCCGCGAGCGCGGTGGCGAGCCGGCTGGGCGCGCCGCTGGGCCACGATTTCGCCATGATCTCGCTCTCGGATCGCCTCAAGCCGTGGGAGACGGTGGCGCAACGGATTTCGGCGGTGGCCTCGGCGGATATGGCGTTCGCGGTCTACAACCCGGCATCGTCGCAGCGCACCTGGCAGGTGGCGGCCATGCGGGATCTGGTGCTCGAGCACCGTAAGCCGGAGACGCCGGTGGTGGTCGGCCGCGATGTGGGCGGCCCGACCGAGTCGGTGCGGGTGGTGACGCTGGGCGAGCTGGATCCCGCCGTCGTGGACATGCGCACGCTGCTGATCGTGGGCGCGTCCACGACCACGGTGTTCGAGGCGGCGGGCGGGCCGCGCGTGTTCACGTCGCGTCGCTACGAGGCCTGAACGCCCGGCCCCGTAATATTCCTATGTAGAACGTAGGCTGCGGAAGGAGTGCCGGTGCCAGAAGATCACGCTCGACGCCCGCTCAACTCGACGGCCGCGTCCCTACTCGGATTCCTGCACCAGGGCGAGATGTCCGGGTGGGATCTGGTGGCGCTGGCCCAGGACCGCATCGGCGACTTCTGGACCATCACCCAGAGCCAGGTGTACCGCGAGCTGGCCACCATGCACGGCCTCGGCCTGGTCGAGAAGGGCGCGTCGGGCGCCCGCGACCGCACGCCGTACCGGATCACCGAGGCCGGCCGGGAGGCCTTCGCCGAGTGGATCGCCCGCGATCCGGGCGCGGAGACCATCCGGGTGCCGCTGCTGCTGACCCTGTCGTTCGGGGAGTTCGTGGACGCCGCCCGCCTGGAACGCATCGTGGCCGCCAACCGCACCATCCACGAACAGCGGCTGTCGGGCTACCTGTCCGGCCACGACGAGCAGCGGATGTCGCCCTACGAGCGGGCCACACTGGATTTCGGCATCCGCTACGAGCGTGCCGTCCTGGAATGGTTCGACCGCCTGCCGGAGCTGTTGGACCGCACCAGCCGCCTGTCCTGACCGGATCCGCGCCCGGCCGATCCCGCTACGCTTCGTCGCGCCGGGCGCACAGCCAATCCCACGCGGCCGCAACGGTTTCCACCTGCCGCGTACCTTCGGGCAGCGGCGGCCGGTCGATCATCACGACCGCCAGGCCCAGTTCCCGGGCGGCGGTCAGCTTGGCCTCGGTGAGCGCGCCCCCGCTGTCCTTGGTCACCAGGACGTCGATGCGCCGTTCGACGAGCAGTGCGATCTCGTCCTCGACGCTGAAAGGCCCACGGGCGAGCAGCAATTCGTGCCGCGCGGGCACCGCACCCTCGGGCGGGTCGATCGCCCGGATCAGGAACCACTCGTCGGAGTGCTCGAAGGCGGCCACACCCTGGCGGCCGATGGTCAGAAACACTCGTTTACCCAGCGCCGCGGCGGCTTCCGCCGCCAACTCCAGATCCGGCACCCGCACCCACCGGTCCCCGCACCGCTCGATCCAGCCCGGCCGCCGCACATGCAGCACCGGCAGTCCGAGCGACGCCGCCGCGACCGCGGCATTGGCGGTGATCCCGCCCGCGAACGGATGGGTGGCGTCCACCACGACCTCGATGCCGTTGCCGGACAGCCACTCCCGCAGCCCCTCGACACCCCCGAATCCGCCCACTCGCACCTCGCCGACCGGCAGGACGGGCGCGCGCACCCGCCCGGCGAGCGAGGACACGATCTCGAATCCCCGCTCGCCGGACGCGATGTCGGCGAGTTCCCGGGCTTCCCGGGTGCCGCCGAGGATCAGCGTTTTCAGGGCTGCCCGCTGAAGTAGGCCGATCCGGAATCGATCAGCGGCTGCCCGCCGACGACCAGCAGCCCGATGATCGCGCCCGGGATCGCGCCGATCCCGAACAGGAACGCGCCCAGGATGCCGCCGATGATCCCGCCCAGCGCCGCGTGCTGCAGCTGCCCGAAGAAGTCACCCTGCGAGTCGATGTCCTTGGCGGTGGCCAGCGGCGCCGACACCGAGGTCAGCGTCAGCTCGGTGCCGGTGGTGTCGATGGCCGCGGTCAGCCCGTACCGCTTGCCCGCCAGCGTGCCGGTCAGCGGCACCTGGGTGACGACGTCCCCGGCCTGGTTCTTCAGGAAAACCGTCTGCCCGGTGGCGTCCAGGCTGAACTGCCCGCCGGTCACCTTGGTGACGATGTCGTTGGCATCGCTCACCACGACGTCGTATCCGACGCCCTGCTGGGTGCCGTGCAGCGGCGACGCGGCCTGCTCCACCACCGGAGCCTGGTCGAGCGGAACGGCGTATCCGGTGCCCGCGGCAATGCCGGTCGCGGCCGCGGCGACGAATGCGGTAGCCACGAACTTTGTGTACTTCATCGATCTCCTAATAGAGCTACATCCGAATCCGACAACCCTCGGATTCCAGCTCGTAACCCTACCGTTGACGTAGTGATGTTTCAGTTTGGATGGCTCAGGCAGGACACGGATTCCGCTGTCCGCCATCTTTGTCCACGGCCGCAGGAACCCATCCAGCCTGGTCACTGAAGTGCCCGAATCCAAACCTCGTACTACTCGAATGGCCCAATTGCGCACTCGCCCAGACCTAGTCCCCGTCGTCACCGGTCGAATTCCGTCCTTTCCCAACCGAAGTACACCTCCGCTCGGGAATGAGGGTCCGATGGCATCTACCGCGATGCCGGGGGTTTGATCTGATGCGGTTCACGGCCGATCGCGGTGTTCGGATGATCGGTGCCCGCGGTGGCCGCCTGCCCGGGCTGGGACCGGTCGAGCCGGTGCAGGGCCAGCGCGGCGAACGCGCCGATCGTGGTGAGCCCGACCCATACCGCCCAGTCGACTCCGGCGGCGCGGGCGGCGCCCACCAGCGCGCCGGTGCCGAGGTTGCCGAGGAGAATCCCGATGCCCACCACGGTGCTGTAAAAGCCGTAATGGGTGGCTACCAGCCGCCCGTCGGCCAGGGATACGACCGTGTCCATCTCGAACGGGAACACCGCCGCGGTTCCGATCGCCAGCAGCACCGCCGTCGCCAGCAGTGCGGCGATCGCGACGGTCGTGCCGAACCGCCGCGGTGTGGGCACGATCATCAGGGGCAGGAACGATGCCGCCAGCAGACTCATGCCGATGACCAGGCAGCGCCCGGTCGGCCACCGGGTTCGCAACCATGAGGTGATGCGCAGCTGACCGGCCACTGCGACGACACCGGAGATCACGAACACCGCCGAGGTGATCGCCTGCGCCCGTGCCCGGTCGATATATCCGGCTTGCAGGGGCAGCGCCAGATACACCTGGAACGACAGCACGTAGGAGCCGATCATCGCGGCGGCGAAGGCCACGAATCGACGATTGGCGGCCACCGTGCGCCAGTCCTGGAGCACCGACGTCCTCGGTGTGGCCGTCTCGGCGCGGTGGGCCGGGAGCGCCAATAGTTGCGCCACGGTCAACGCCGCGAACACGGCCGCCGCCGAACCCGCCGTGATTCGAAAGTCCCACGCCATCAAGGCAAGTCCCACCAGTGGCCCGGCCAGGATGCCCGCCTGGTAGAAAACGTTGAACAACGCGAACGCCTCGACCCGTCGTTCGCCGGCGTCGGCGGCGAGGTAGGCCCGCACCGCCGGGTTGAACAACGCTCCGGCGAAACCTGTCGCGGCCGAGGCGATCAGCAACCCCGGCAGAGTTGTCGCGAACACCAGGAGCGCGAAACCGCCGGTGCGCAGCAGGCATCCGCCGACGATCAGCGGTTTGTAGCCGAGCCGGTCGGCGAGCGTGCCGCCCAGCAGGAACATGCCTTGCTGGGAGAAGTTCCGCACACCCAGGACGAGCCCGACCGCCCACGCCGCCAAGCCCAGCGGCCCGGCCAGATATCCGGCCAGATACGGCATCAGCATGTAGAAGCCGAGGTTGATGCCGAACTGGTTGACCATCAGCAGCCGGGCGGGGAGATCGAAGCCACGGAACTTCGCGACGACCGTCACCACGACCGCCGCCTGTCACGGGCGAGATCTCCGGGATCGATGACGGTGGCGCAGCGGGTCCAGGTTCGGACGACCTTCTCGGCCGGGTGGTCGATCGTGTCCGGTTCGGTCGGCGGATCGGCGGAGAGCAAACCCCACTCCGCGCAATAGGTGTCGTTGTAAATGGTGTCGAAGTAGCGTTGCGGGCTGTCGGGAAACACCGCCGCGATCCGGATGTCCGGGTCGTGGATCCGGGCGGCCCACCCCGCCACCAGCGCGACCGCGCCCACGCTCCAGCCGCCGCTCGCGTGATGAGTGGCCGCCAGCGTGCGGCACGCCCACACCGCTTCCGATGGCGCGACCCAATGGATTTCGTCGAAGGCGTCGTAATCGACATTGCGTGGGTAGATGCTCGAACCGAGGCCTCGCATCAGTCGTGGACCGGCGGGCTGTCCGAAGATCGTCGATGACACGGTGTCCACCCCGATCAGCTTCAGGTCCGGGTTGAACCGGCGCAGCACCCTCGCCGCTCCGGCCGAATGACCGCCGGTGCCGACCGCGCACACCAGCACATCGATCCACCCGACCTGTTCGATCAGCTCGAGCGCCAGCGATCCGTAGCTATCGACGTTGTCCGGGTTGTTGTACTGGTCCGGGCACCACGCATCGGGCTCACGGTCGAGCAACTCGACGACTCGCTCGTTCCGGGCCTGCTGCCAACCACCGCTGGCATGCGCCTCGGTCACCAGGTCGATCCGCGTCCCGTACGCGGCGAGCATCCTCGCCACGACCGGCTCCAGACTCGGATCGGTCACCACGGTGACCGGATGCCCGTACACCAACCCGGCCAGTGAAAGGCCCAAACCCAAGGTGCCGCTGGTGGATTCGATGATCCGCGCACCGGGTGCCAGATCACCGCGTTGCCTCGCGCGCCGCACCATGTGCAGCGCGGGCCGGTCCTTTATCCCGCCCGGGTTGCATCCCTCGAGCTTGGCCCAGAACCCTCTGCCCTCCGGTGCCAGCGGTGCACCGACCCGCAACACAGGGGTGTTGCCGACCAGCGCGTCCGGGTGCAGGGCCGGGCCCGGCGCGGCCATCAGCGCCGGAGAAACATCGGCACGCATGCCGAACACAGTGTTGTCCATGACTGACGCTTTCTGTATCGAGACCCCGAAGGGCGCAGAGACGTGCGGACAGCGAACACCGGCCGGCAGAAGGACATCACTCGCCGGCCTGGCGCTGACCGATCAGCGTCGAGCGATACAGAGATGCGTCAGCAGAACTCTGCCGCTGACGATGGGCACACCCGCGACAGGCGGACCTCGAACTCCCCCGGAACCCGCCTGGTACACCGCTGCCGCGACGACCACGGCTACGGCCAGCACACTCAACAGCAGCAGCAACGGCACCCCACTCGCGACAGCTGCCGGTACCGCGTGCGTGATGACGCAATGGACGGCGTGCGGCGCATCCGGGCGATCACCGGCATCGATGATGGCATGTGCGGGACGATCCACCGCCGAGGCCACCAACTCGGTGATCTGGGTTGAGGTCGTGTGGGAGTGGGAAGCGGGCCCATCGGACCGGCCGGCGATGCCGGGTATCGAGCAGTGCACCAAAGGCGCCATGAGCAGCGCTGCGGCAAGCATCGCCAACACCAAGCCAGCAGACCGCGACCTACCGATTGGCTTCACCCGCGACCACACTCCAGCAACGCTCATCACTGATCGCGTCCGTCCAGGCGAGGAGTCCGGGCCCGGCGGATTCGACGATCGCGGCCTTTGCCGACCGGCACGGTCGCGTTCGGCATATCCCCGCCGCCACTGGAGGCACCATGACGCGCGCCGCGTCCGCAACCTTCCTGACTCACCGCCGAAGCCTCCTCCCACGAACCGTTGACCCGAACCGTTCGGAAAGACCTACTGGCCCTGTACGGTCGGGGCTGGAGTCGTGTGATCGACCATGGAGCCGACAAGAGCACCGAAATACCCCGCCTCGGCACCTGCACCACGCATTTTACGCCGACGTAGTCGGTCCTGAGTCTCTCCAGGGAGGAGCGCATATCGCGCACGAACCCATTGTTGCTCATCCCGATCCTTGCGCACGCGGTCGCGGGGACGGCAGGCACTTCGGTCGGTAATCGCGATGTCTTCGGGTTCTCGCGGCACGGCCCTCGGCACTTGTTCGCCGGTGTACGGCACCCCGCTCACGATCTACCTGCTCGGCTGGAAATACGAACCGCACGTGATCATCAACTCTCGTCGACTGCATTCGGCTGGGCGGCCGGTGCGGGCAGGTACAGCCGCTCGAGTGAGACCGCGTTGACAGCGACGATGAGGCTCGAGCCCGACATCGACAGTGCCGCGATCTCCGGGCGCAGGGTGAGCCCGAAGGCGGGCTCGAACACACCGGCGGCGATCGGCAGCGCGATGGCGTTGTATCCGACCGCCCAGGCCAGGTTCTGCCGCATCTTGCCCACCGTGCCGCGCCCGATCCGCAGCGCGGTGGGCACATCGAGGGGGTCCGACCGCATCAGCACCACATCGGCGGTTTCGATCGCCACGTCGGTGCCGGCGCCGATGGCGATACCCAGATCGGCCTGCGCCAGCGCCGGCGCGTCGTTGACGCCGTCGCCGACCATGGCGACGCTGCGGCCATCGTGTTGCAGCGCAGCGATTTTCGCGGCTTTGTCGCCGGGCAGGACCTCGGCGATGACGGTATCGATCCCCAGGTTCGCCGCGATGCGCTCGGCGGTGGCCTGATTGTCCCCGGTCAGCATGACCACCTCGACACCGAGATCGTGCAGCGCCGCGACCGCGGCGGCCGAGGTCTCCCGCGGCGCGTCCGCGATCGCGATCACCGCGACCGCGGTCCCGTCGACCGCGGCCAGCACGGCGGTGTGCCCGGTGGCGGCCAGCCGGTCACGGTCGGCCGAGAGCTCACCCACACCGATCGCCTCACGGTCGAGCAGACGCCGGTTGCCGACCACGACCCTGTGCCCGGAGACGGTGGCGATCGTGCCGTGCCCCGGCACGTTCTCGAATCGCGTTGCGGTCGTGTCGTTCACACCGATCGATGCCGCGTGGCGCACGATCGCGGCGGCCAGCGGGTGCTCGGACTCGCGTTCGACCGCTGCCACCAGGTGCAGTACCTCGGATTCGGTGTGCCCGGGCGCGATGATGATGTCGGTGACCTCGGGTTCGCCCTTGGTGAGGGTGCCGGTCTTGTCCATCACCACCACCTCGATGCGCGCCGACGTCTCGAGTGCGATCGCGTTCTTGAACAGCACACCGCGTTTCGCGCCGAGCCCGGTGCCGACCATGATCGCGGTCGGGGTCGCCAAACCCAGCGCGTCCGGGCAGGTGACCACCACGACGGTGATCGCGAACAGAATCGCCGCGCTGACCGGGCGATCCGACAACACCAGCCACGCCGCCAACGTCAGCCCGCCGCCGATCAACGCGACGAACACCAGCCAGAATGCCGCCCGGTCGGCCAGCTTCTGCCCTGGCGCCTTCGAATTCTGTGCCTGCTGAACAAGTTTCACGATCTGCGCCAGCGCAGTGTCCGCGCCGACCTTGGTCGCCCGCACGCGCAGGGTGCCGTTGGCGTTGATGGTCGCCCCGATCACCGGCGAGCCGACCGCCTTGTGCACGGGCAGGCTTTCGCCGGTGACCATCGACTCGTCGATTTCGCTGTCACCGTCGATGACGACACCGTCGACGGCGATCTTCACACCGGGTCGCACCAGCAGCACATCCCCGACCACCACCTCGGCTGTCGGGATCTCGACCTCGCCGTCCTCGCGCACCACCACGGCTTTCGGCGGTGCCAGGTCGAGCAGGGTTCGGATGGCGTCGTTCGCACCGCCGCGGGCCCGCATCTCGAACCAGTGCCCGAGCAGCACGAATGACGCCAGCACCGTCGCGGCCTCGTAGAACACGTCTCCGCCGCCGGTCAGCGTGATGACCAGCGAGTACCCCCAGCCCGCCCCGATCGCGACCGCGACCAGCACCATCATGTCCAGCGTGCGCGCCCGTAGCGCCCGCAGCGCGCCCTCGAAGAAGATGCGCGACGAGTAGAAGATCACCGGCAGGCTCAACAGCAGCGCGAATACGTCCTGCCGCAACCCGAACGGCACCGGCAGCTCCCGCCCGAACACCTGTGTCCCCATCGGGGACCACAGCATGATCGGGATCGAAAACACCAGCGCCACCAGGAATCTGTTGCGCATATCAGCGGCCATCGCCGCCATCGACATGCCCTCGTGCCCGCCGTGCCCCATCGCCTGCGCCGGCGTCGGCAGCTGCTCGGCCTCGGCGGGACGGGTGGGCAGCGCCGGTGCGGTGGTGGGCGCGGTGCGTTCGACCGGCGTCGCGCCGTCGGGTTCGAGCATCGGATCGCACAGGTGATGGGGCACCGATTGCCCCGCGCAGTGGTAGCCGCAGTCACGGATCCAGTCACTCAACTCGGCCACCGACGTCCGGTCGGGGTCATAGACCACGGTCGCGGTCTGCGCGACCGGATTGGCTTCGACCTCGAGCACGCCGGGCCGGCGCCCCAGCACCGCGGACACGACGTTCTGCTCGCTCGCCCACTGCACCCCGCTGACATCCAGGACAGCGGTGCTGTGTCCGTGTTCGTGGTCCATTCGATCCGTTCCCTTACTTGTCGTACCGCTGGGCCCGGGTGGATCCGGCTCGGCCATCGGACCACACGGGTGGGCGGGCACCGACTGACCCGCGCAGTGAAATCCGCAATTGCGAATGCATTCGCACGGCTGCGTCACCGACGTCCGGGCGGGGTCGTGATCCATCGTGCGCAGGCCTGCGCGGACCCCGGAGGTCGGCGGCCCCGGTCCACCCTCCTACCATCGCCCCGCGCGCACTGCCGTCACCAGAGTCCTCGAGGCCTATCCCCACAGGCCCAAAGACCCATCGGCTGGGCGTCGGAGCCTGCCGGACCTCATCGACCGTCCACCATCCAGGGCCGCGGAAAGCAAAGCGGAGCAAGGATTCGCACTGGCGCGGGCGCCCCACCCTCGGCCGATGTGCGAGAGCTACATCCGAATCCGGTAACCCTCGGATTCCAGCTCGTAGCCCTACCGTTGACGTACTGATGTTTTACTTTGGATGGCTCAGGCAGGACACGGATTCCCCTGTCCGACACCTTTCTCCACGACCACCGGAACCCATCCAGCCTGGTCATCGAGGTGCCCGAATCCAAACCTCGCGCCACTCGGATGTCCCAATCGTGCACTCGCCCAGACCTAGTCGGCATGGTCACTTGTCGAATTCCGTCCTTTCCCCACCGAAGTAGTCCTCCGCTCGGGAAACGGCGGCCGGTGCGGTGATCGGGTGCTCATCGTGTTCGCTGTGCCGCGCCGGTGATATTGCGGACCATGCCGCCGAAGATCAGGGCGTGGAACGGGGCGATGGCGTGCCAGTAGAGGTGGCCGGCGAGGCCGTGGGGTTCGAACAGGGCGCGCTGGTGGTAGTGCGCGCCGCCTGCGGGGGCCGGGGAGACCGATAGTTCGAGCCAGGCGCGGCCGGGGACGCGCATTTCCGCGCGGAGCAGGATTCGGTGGCCACGTTCGAGGCGTTCGACGCGCCACCAATCCAGGGCGTCGCCTTCGCGGAGCCGGTGGGGATCGCGGCGGCCTCGGCGTAGGCCGGCGCCGCCCATCAGGCGGTCGATCCAGCCGCGTAGCGCCCAGGCGGGTGGGAAGGAGTACCAGCCGTTGGCGCCGCCGATCGCCTCCAGCACCGACCACACCGCTTCCGGGGTGGCGGACGTTTCCTGTTCTCGCACATCGCAATACATCGAGCCGCCGGACCATTCGGGGTCGGTGGGCAGTGGATTGGCCGGGGCGTGGGGCGGATTCGCGTCCGACCAGCGGGTGGGCACGTCCAGAGTGCGGACCCGCTGCAAGGCGAGGGCCACCGCGCGGCGATACGGTGTCGGCCCGCCCGGTGGGTCGGCGATGACCGTGGCGATCCGGTGGTCGGCGCAGATCACGTCGTTGACCAGCGATTCCATCAGCGGCACGGCGATCGCGCGGGGCACCGGGGTCACCAGGTTCACCCACTGCGCCGACAGCCACGGTGTGAGGACCGGGACCGGCACGATCAGTCGGCGGGGCAGCTCGGCGACGGCGGCGTAGCCGCGCATCATGCCGAGGTAGGTGAGCACGTCGGGGCCGCCGATGTCGAAGGCGTCGTTCACGTCGTCCGGTAGACCCGCGGCGGCGACCAGGTAGTAGAGCACGTCGCGCACCGCGATGGGCTGGATGCGGTTGCGTACCCAGCGCGGGGTCACCATGACCGGCAGGCGTTCGGTGAGATAGCGCAGCATCTCGAAACTCGCGGAGCCCGAACCGATGATGACGGCGGCCCGCAGCACCACCGTGGGCGTCGCCGCCCGCACCAGGATCTCGCCGACCTCGGCGCGCGACGCGAGATGGCGTGACAGCTCTTGATCGGCGGGCGTGATGCCGCCCAGATAGACGATCCGCCGCAGTCCCGCGCGGTCCGCCGCGGTGGCGACCGTGCGGGCCGCTTCGCGATCGACATGCTCGAAATCGGTGCGCGCCAAGGAATGCACCAGGTAGTAGAGGACGTCCTGCCCGGCCAGGGCGCTGCCTACATCGTCGGGGCGGGTCACGTCGCCGTGTGCCACGTCCACGCGATCCCGCCAGGGTACGTCGTCGAGTTTGCCGACGTCACGGGCGAGGACGCGCACGCTGTGCCCGGCCGCGAGCAGTTCCGGCACCAGCCGGCCACCGATATAACCGGTGGCTCCGAACACCACACACCGCACCGTAATCACTCCTTCCGATCATGAACAGGCACAATCAAGGCATGTCGCACCGCCCGATATCCGCCCCCGAACAGACCGGTTTCTCGGTTCGCGCGGCGGCCGAACGGCTCGGCATCCCGACCGCGACCCTGCGCAGCTGGAATCGCCGCTACGGCATCGGCCCCGCCCAGGATCGACCCGGCCGCCACCGGCTCTACACCGAAGGCGATATCGCGCTGCTGACGCGGATGGTCGATCTGATCCGCGCCGGATCCACGCCGGCCGGCGCGGCGGCGACCGCCCGCGGTTCCGCCCTGTCCTTCGGTGATGCGGCCGCGCTGGTATCGGCGGCCTTCGATCTCGACACCGATGTGGTCTGCGATCTGCTCGAGAAGCATCTGCGCCTGTACGGGGTGATCGACACCTGGGATGGATTGTGCCGTCCCGCCTTCGCGAACATCGTCGGCCGCCAGCTCGCGGGCGAGGGCTGCGTGGATGTGGAACATCTGCTGTCGTGGGGCATCATCGCGGCCCTGCACCGGACCGTGCCGCCGGCCACCGCCCGCATGTCCGCGCCGCTGATCCTCGCCTGCACCGGCGGTGAAACCCATTCCCTGCCATTGGAAGTGCTGCGCGCGGCGCTCGCCGAACGAGAGGTGGGGGCGCGCATGCTCGGGCCGGATGTCCCGACCCCGGCCCTGGCCGACACGCTGGCCCGCGTCCCGGCGCCCGCCACGGTGGTGCTGTGGTCGCAACAAGAGGCGACGGCCCTCACCTCCGCGATCCGCGCCTGTGCCGACGCCCAGGCGAGGGTCTATGTGGGCGGTCCCGGCTGGGACACCCTCATCCTGCCCGAATCCGCCCGGCGGCTCGCCGACCTCACCGAAGCGGTCGAACTGCTCAGCGCGTCCGCGGCGCAATAAGCGCATCGAGCGCCTCCTCCAACGAGCGCAATCGCGCGTCTCCGGTCTCGCTGCCGGTGTGTTCCCAGCCCGGCCCGGCGACGAACACCGACCCGGCCCCGGCGGCGGCCACCCGGAGCGATTCGAGCGACGCGGTGCCCGGCGATTGCGACCACAGCACCACCGCGGCCGGGCGGTCCCGCCGGGACAGAGCGCGCTCGAGTGCCTCCGGCGGAACCGACGCACCGAGCAGGAGCGCCGCGGTTCCGCGCTCGGCCAGGGCCGCGCGCAGGACTTCGAGCGGCAGCACATGCTGTTCTCCGGCGGTGCAGGCCAATACGATTCGCGGCTCCCCCACCGCGTCCGCCACCGCCGGAACCGCACGGTGCAGGCTCGTCGTGGACGCCCAGGACAGCAGGTGCTCGACCTCGATATAGCCCTCGCCGCGGCGCTGACGATCGACGATCTCCGCGAAGGCGGGGCGGCACAACAGATTCCAGGTGTCGTTCACCCCGTGATGGGCCACGTGGGCCGACAGCAGCGTCAGCAACCGGGCCACCTCCATGCTCTCCGCCGCGGCCAGCACCGACGTGACGTCGCCGCGTCGTGGGGCGGGTTCGGCGACGGCCCGAGCGGCCCGCGCGGCACTGCCGGGACTCGCGCCGGCGCGCACCAACTCGACCATGCGGGTGACCATCGCCAGGTCCGTCGAGGTGTAGTACCGGTGCTCCCCGGGCCGATGCCGCTGCGGGCCGATGCCGTAACGCCGATTCCAGCTGCGCAGGGTCGCCACGGGAACACCCACCCGCCGCGCGACCGCGCCCACGGTGAACTCGGCCACCGCACCCGGCTGCGTCCCGCCCGGCCCGGACGTCACGTCCGCACCGCATCGTGCGCCGCGATCCGGTGGCGCTGCCCACGGCCACGACGCCATTCGTGGAGCGCACCGGCCGCACACAGCACTCCCCAACCGCTGGTCACCGCCAGCGTTTTCACTCGTTCCGGCTGTCCGCGCAGGGCATGGGCGAACACCAGGGTGTCGGCCGCGTCCGAAGCGACGCGCACGGCGATCGCGGTGCGCCGCGCCCGCGGATCGGAGGTCACCACCATCGCCAGGCCCGAGGCCAGGTCGCGCAGGGCGATCAGCCGTGCCGCGGCTCTCGGCTCCGATTCGAGACCGGTGCCCAAACCCGTGGGCCGCAACAGGATCTCGGGCCGCAGGGCGACGGCGAGACCGTAGGCGGCCGTCGCCGCGCCGAGGATCCGGGTGGGAGTGGCCGGATTCATCGTGCGCCGCCGTCCCGCTCGCAGAGCACGAGGTGTACGACATCGAGGTAGTCCGAACGGAATCCGGCCTCGGAGTAGGCCAGGTACAACCGCCACATCCGCTGGAAGACCTCGTCGAATCCCAGCTCGGCGATGTGGTCGGCGGTGGCGGTGAATCGATCCAGCCACAGTCGCAGCGTATGTTCGTAGTGGTGGCCCAGACTGCGGCGATGCGTGATCCGCAGCCCGGTGTGCGCCGAAAGAAGCTGGGCCAGCAGGGTTTCCGAGGGCAGGAATCCGCCCGGGAAGATGTACTCCTGGATCCAGGTGTGCGTTCGGCGCGCGGCCCGCAGACGGTCGTGGGGCATGGTGATGACCTGCAGGGCGATGCGGCCGCCGGGTGCGAGTACCCGTTCGAGGGTGGCCAGGTAGCCGGGCAGGTAGTCGTATCCGACCGCTTCGATCATCTCCACCGAGACGACGGCGTCGTAGCGTCCGTCGACGCGACGGTAGTCGAGCAGCTCGATCGATACCCGATCGGTCAGCCCGGCGGCCGCGATCCGCTGCCGGGCGTGACGCTGCTGTTCGGAGGACAGGGTGAGCGACCGGACCGTCGCGCCCCGGCGTGCCGCCCGCAGCGCCAATTCGCCCCAGCCGGTGCCGATTTCGAGCACGGTGCTGCCCGGCCCGACCCCGGCGTCGTCCAGCAGCCGATCGATCTTGCGATGCTGCGCCGCGGCGAGATCGCCCCAGGTCGGTGCTGGTTCCAGGCGTTCGAACAGCGCCGCCGAATAGGTCAGGGTCTCGTCCAGGAAGGCCGCGAAGAAGTCGTTGGACAGGTCGTAATGGTGGGCCGCGTTGCTGCGGGCGCCCTCAGCGGTCGCCCTGGTGGCCCGCGGGTGCCGCGGGAGCAGCAGCGGCCGGAACACGTGCAGCGGCCTGGGTACCAAGGCGCGGATGTCGGCGGCCAGCACGGTCAGCACCGCGGGCAGATCCGGCGCGCTCCACTCGCCGGCCATGTACGCCTCGCCGAACCCGATGAGACCGGAGACCGCGATCCGCCGGGCGAAGGCGTCGGGATCGTGGAGCACCAGCCGGGGCGCACCGGGATCGTCGAGCGCGCCGCCCCACCATTCGCCGCCGGGCAGCTCGATCCGCAGCCGAAGGCGTTGCGCCGCACGCTCGAACAGGGCCAGGACGACCGAGCGGCCGAGCGCGGATCGCACCCCGATCGGCACCGGCGGCGGTGCGATTCGGTGCGCGCCGGAGACGGTGGGCGGCGGCGCGAACGAGGATCGTCTCATGTCAGGACCTCCCGGGAGACAACGGACGGGCGGGGAGTGATGGGCAGGCCCCGGCGCCACAGCCGCAGGCCTTGCCAGCGGATGAGGGCGCTCACCCGCAGCGTTTCGAGCGGGTGCGCTGCCAGCACCCGGGCCAGGGTGCGCCGGTTCGCGGGAACCACCTGCCCGCTGACGGTCCCGGCGAAGACGGCGCGGCCGTCGGCTCCTTCCAGCGTGATCGACACCCGGACCCGATCCGTGGGTTCCGGAGCCCGCAGCCGGTACCGGCCGGCGGCCGGAGTGAACGGGGAGACGTAGAACTCCTTGGCCACCATCGCTTCCGGCTGCGCGGGCACCAGGTAGCGGTGCCGCTGGCCGTAGGTGTTGTGGACCTCGGCGATCACCCAGCGCAGCGTGCCGTTCGTGTCGTGACACCAGTAGACGGTGAGGGGATTGAAGACGTATCCGAGTACTCGGGCGTTGGCGAGCATGCGGATGCGTCCCTCGCCCAGTTCGATCCCGGCGGCGGCCAGGTAGTCGATCACGTTCGCGCGCAGGGTCGCATCGGGGTCGCCGAGGTGGTCGCGAGCACGGAAGCTCGCGAACCAACGCCACGGCCACGACAGTGCGGGCAGTTCGTCCAGGTCGACCAGCCAGCTGTAACTGCGATAGGAGAAGGTGTGCCGCACCGGTTCCAGTCGCGTGTGGTGAATGACGGTGCGCACCAGCCTCGCCCGGGTCATGACGATTCCCGCACGGCGGCGGCCGAGGTCGATGGGCTCGCGTGCCACCGGCCGCCGATCCGTTCGGCGGCGCGCAGGCCGGACAGCGCGCCGTCCTCGTGGAATCCCCAGCCGTGGTACGCTCCGGCGAAAGCCACGGTGTGGTCCCCGATTTCGGCTAGCCGACGACGCGCGGTCATGGATTCGGGTGTGTACTGGGGGTGTTCGTAGTCCATGGTCGCGAGCACGGTCTCGGGCGCCACCCGGCCGTCGTCGCCGAGGGTCGCCAGGAACCGGCGATCGCCCGGACCGTCGGGCAGGCGTTGGAGCCGGGTCAGGTCGTAGCTGACCTGGACTCGCTCCGGGGTCGCGGCGCAGTGCGGCAGCCGATAGTTCCAGGAGGCGCGCGCACCGGACCGCCGGGGCAGCACCGAATCATCGGTGTGCAGCAGCACCCGATTGGCCGTATAGGGCAGCCCGCCGAGGATGTGCGACTCGGCGATGGTCGGCGAATCCAGCAGGCGCAGTGCCTGTTCCGGGTGGGTGGCGATGACCGCTGCGTCGAAGAACTCCACCTCGTCGGCGTCGTCGCGCACCCCGACCGTATGCGCGCCGCGGTGCACCGAGCGGACCGGAACCCCGGCGCGCACCTCGTCCAGGCGGGCGGCCACGGCCCGCACATAGCTCGCCGAGCCGCCGGTGACGGTGCGCCAGGTGGGCGATCCGAACACGGTGAGCATGCCGTGATGGTCGAGGAACGTGAACAGATAGCGCGCCGGATAGCGCAAGGCCAGCTGTGGCGGACAGGACCAGACCGCCGCCACCAGCGGCACCATGAAATGGGCCGTGAAGTAGGGCGTGAAGGCGCAGTCCGCGAGGAACTCGCCCAGGGTGCGCGGTTCCTCCGCGCCGGCGGCCAATTCGGCCCGCGCCAGCCGGTGGAAGCGGGTGATCTCACCGAGCATGCGCAGATAGGGCCGCCGCAGCAGGGCGGCGGGTTCCGGGATCAGTCCGCGCGGCCCCTTCGCTCCGGCGTACTCCAGGCCGCAGCCGTCGCAGCGCACCGACATCGACATATCGGATTCCTGTGTGCGCACACCCAGTTCGCCGAACAACCGCAGCAGCGTCGGGTAGGTGCGGTCGTTGTGCACGATGAACCCCGAGTCCACGCCGAGGTGATCGCCGGAGCCGTCCGCGCGCGCGGGCACCCGATGGGTGTGGGCATGGCCGCCGAGCCGCGAATCCGCCTCGTACAGCACCACTTCGCAGTCACGGGCCAGCACCCACGCCGCGGTGAGGCCGGACACTCCGCTGCCGATCACCGCGACGCGGCGGCGGGTCGCCCCGGTCAGCGCGCGCACAGCGGCTCGATTCTGTCGAACCCGCCAGTCACCGGCGAGGTCAGGAACAGGCAGGGATCCATGCCTGCCGCGTCGATGCCCGCGCGGATGGCGCTCCACTGCCCGGCGTCGGGCGCGGGCGTGCGGGAGAGCACGAACCCGGCTGTGCGGCTCGGGTTCACGACGACCGACCAGCGGTAGTCGGGATCCAGCGCGGTGACGATGTAGTTGGTCGCCGGATCGGATTCGCCGCTGAAGCTCACCCCCAGTTGCGCGTTGGTGGCCGGATCGGTGATGCGCGCGGTGCCGGTGATCTCGTCGCGGGCGCCGAGCCAGGTGGTGCAGGAGTTCCGCACGGTCAGCCCGTCCGATGTGGGGGTGTAGTCGGCCTGGGTGTCGCGGGCGCAGGCGAGATTGAACGGCTGCGGGATCGCCGCGAGCTGCAGCCAGGTTCCGGTGTACCGGGACACCTCCAGCGTCGGCACCGGCGCCGGAGGCGCGGCGGCCGCCCGGGCGGCGAGCGGCCAGCAGGCGAGCAGGACCGCGGACGCGGACGCGGCGCGCAGCCATCGGCGGCCGCGCAATGGACTGGTGTGCATGATTCCTCCGCCGGTTGGACGTGGGCCGGTCGGTTGTTCCCGGCTTCAGGCTTTCGATGCTAGCATCCATTCGATGCAAAAACGATGCATCAGTGTGAATCGGCTGCGAGCGTCCAGCGGCGCGAGCGAAAGGCGGGACGACGGCATGAGCGCACACCACGTGTTCGACGACCTCCTGGACCGCTCGGTCCTACTCGGTTACGGCCGCCTCGGTCACCGACTCCGGCGCGGGTCGTGGCCGCCTATCCCCGCCGATGCGCTCCGCGGCCGCACCGCCCTGGTCACCGGCGCGAACTCCGGGATCGGCAAGGCCATCGCGACCGGGCTGACGGAGATCGGCGCGGCGGTCACCCTGGTCGTGCGGGGCCCCCCGCCCGGCGGCCCCCCCGCCGCCCCCGGCGCCCCCGCCCCGCCCCGCCGCGCGCCCCCCGGCGCCCCCCCCCA
>NZ_JBHWHH010000040.1:0-49482 GCF_042732555.1 Nocardia sp. NPDC059764 | reverse complement strand
GGACCGCTGGAACGCGGTCCCGCCCCTTGTGGTTTCGGCGGCATTGCACGCGATGAGGGGTCCGCACAAGGCCGCCGCCGCCACGACGCCGTCCCCACGGCGCCCCCGGGTCGCAGGTGGTCTACGCCCCAAGCTTTCTACGCATCTACTTAGTAGATACGTAGAAGTTAGCAGAAGGTTGCGGCTGGATCAACGGGCGGATTTCGTCCACCGGCGGGCTGCGATCAGCCGCAGCCGGTCTCGCGAAAGGCGGCCGGGGTGGTGCCCATCTCGACCCGGAACGCGCGATAGAACTGCCGCTCATTGGCGAAGCCGGAACTGTGCGCGACCGCGGCCACCGGGAGATCCCTTCGCGCGGTGAGCAATCCGCACGCGTACTCGACCCGCATCCGGCGCAGCAGCGTCGCCGGACCCTCCTCGAACTCCTCGAGCACGCGATACAGGGTCCGACGCGACACCCCGCAGCCCGCAGCGATCGCCTCCACGGTGAGATTCGCGTCGAGGCAATGCTTCCGGAGGAAGTCCAGCACCTGACGGCGGGTGAGGGTCTCCGACGCCTCGCCCGGCATCGAGCGGCCGGAGGTCAGGGCGATCGCGGAGGACAGCAGATCCACCGTCGAACCGGCCAGCACCGCGGCCTGCGCGGGGTCGGTGTTCTGCAGTTCGGTCAGCTCGCGCAGGAAGGTCGTGACCACACCGGCGGGACTGTTCTCCACCACCGTGGTCGCGGTCGGGATCTCGGAGGGGGCGATGCAGGAGCGCTGCCGCAGCCGACTCAGCGGCACCTGCACCACGGACATCTCCCACGCGCCCTCGAACTCCCAGTGGAACGGGCGGGTGCTGTCGTAGAACACCATCTCGCCCGGACCCACCTCCGCGACCCGGCCGTCCTGATGCAGCCAACCGCGGCCCGCGATCTGAATGCTGGTGTGCAGGAACTCGTCATCGGTGCGGGCGATCAGGGTGCGGGTGCGATGCACCCGCTGTTTACTCGCGCCCAGCGTCGACAACTCGACCTCGTTGTAGCGGCCGTGCACGATCCAGCCCTCGAAGCGCTCCTGCTCGCCGGGCGACACCGCCAGCGGCACATACGCTTCGCTGAGCCCCGCCTCCCACTGCTCGAACAACTGCCCCGCCTTGACCCCCTCGCCGCCGCGGACGTCGAACCTCCGAACCCCCTGCAAACACCCACTCCGATCGATCCACCACCGCGGTTCCCGCCATTTTCTCATGAGCCCCGATTCGAGCCCCGAAGCGCGCCAGGCCCTTCGACGCCGTCCAGTTCGCCGCGGGCGGCGCCGATCACGCCGCGGTGTTCTCCTCCGTCACCACGCGCCGGGTCGCGGCGCGGGCCAGGGTCGCCCAGTTCTCGGCCTGTTCGGCGGCCAGTTCGGCGATCAGCGCGGCGTGACAGGGCGAGAGCTCGCAGGCGAGATCGGACCAGGCGGCGGGATCGGCGGGGAGGGCGGCCAGCAGGGCCAGCAGCTGTCTGCCGGATTCGGTCCGTTGCAACGCCGGATCCCGGCACAGGGTGCGCAAGGCGGGGGTCTGCTGGGCGCGGTCACCGGTTGCCGAGTCCGAACGGCGTTGCATCGGACGGGGATCGGTGAGGTGGACGCGCTCCGGGCGGCGATGGACCTCGTCCGGCGCGGGCGCCGGGGTCGGGCACGGGCGCGGTTCGCGGGCCGGGAGCGACGCTGTTCTGCGCCGGATGGCCGCGATCGTGCGCTCGGACAGACCGAGTGTCATGGCCAGCCGGCGATCCGACCAGTCCGGGTAGTACATCAGCGCCTGTTCGGCAGCGGCCTTGCGATCGGCGGCGGACAGCGGCAGGCCGTGTGCGGTGTTCAGCCGGATGGCCAGCAGCAGGGCTTGCCCGTCGTCGCCGTCGAAGTAGACCGCGTCGATCCACTGCGACCCGCTGCACTGCGCGGCCCGCACGCGATGGGCGCCGTCGATGACAGTCATGCTCGGCCGGTGCACCACGATCGGCGGTAGCGCCGCGGCGACCTCCGACAGCGCGGCGATATGCCGCGCGTTCTCCCCGGATTGCCGCAGCGTCGCGCCGATGTGCACGCGGTCCAGGGGGATTCGGACGATCTCGGCGGGATTCGGCTCGAGCCCGCGGACATTCACGTCCCGAGAGGTGCGCAACCCCATCGATCGCACCATTCGAGCCGCCAACCACTGCCGGATGCCGGTGAGAAGACGCAGCCACCACACATTGTTAGGTCCGAGCACTGTTGCCGCCTCCCTACGCCGAGCAGCCACGACCGCCGGAGCCGCAGAAGCGTTTCCGGGCAGGGCCTGTCAACGACGCGCCAGGCGGTCTCACGGGGAGAACCGGCAAGATTCCCGCTCGCGCGGGTGCGTACTGGCGGCAGTGTAGCGATCCGGACATTCCGTGATCAATTGAGCAAATCCCCCGCCCACCTGCGTACTTCCCCCTTGATCACGCTGACCTGCCGCAAACCCGCGACGCGCGGTCAACCGCTGTTATATACCCAACAAACATTACTGGTGGTTTGTTTGCTGGCCGGCTAATCCACCAGGTCCGGGTCCCGCACCGTCACCAACGCGGCCGTCGTGTACTGATCCAGCGCCATCAACACCGCCCGTGCCCGCACCACTTTCCACCCACCATCCAACGTCCGCAACCGCAACACCCCCGATGTCCGCGACTGCGCCAGATCCCGGCTCATGGCCTTCGCGATCCCCAGATCCTCCGGGTGAATCCCCGGCTCCGGCTCCCCCGCCAACGACTGCCACGCGATCCCCGGCATCGCCGGCCCCATCCACCGCAACAACCGCAGATTCCGCAGATCCACGATCGCCCGATAATCCCCCTCCGCCGCAGCCGCATCCAGCACCCGATGCTCCAGAATCACCGGCGGCGGCGCCGAACTCACCTCCGTCGCATCCCCGATGTCATGCGTGACCCCCCGCATGAAGATCTCGCACCCCTCCGCGGAGGTGCGCTCCTCCAGAATCCGGCAGGAGAAGTGGGCCGCCCGCAACGCCCCATCGTCCCGCCGCACGGTCCACACCGCCTGATGCTCGGTCCCCGGCGCCGACCGCACGATCTTCGCCAGCGCATCCGACTCATCACTATTGGTGATCACCCGTGCGAACACCCCCGCGATGGCATGCTCGCGAGCCCGATTCTCCGGCGCGACCCCATACAGATCCAGCAGATCATCCGACCGCGTCGACTTCGACGTCGACAGATTGAAGTACCACGCCCCCACGCGATCCCGCGGCGGCACCTCCTCCTCGACCGGCCCCGACCACAGCAACACGGCGTGCACCCGCTCGGGCGTGATATGCAACGGCACCGTCACCGTCCGCCGCCGCCCGTCCTCGCTGACGGTATCCACCGGCCCGAGTCGATCCAAGGTCGCCGCCACCGCGCCGCGAATGGCCGCGAGGGTCTCCCGTTGCCGGAAGATCTGAGCGAGCGGGACGAATCTCCTTGGGGCACTGCCGAGTCCGATCACCGTCGGCTCGCCGCCGCCGAACGTCTCGATCAACAGCCACCGTGCACCGCTCACCGCATACTCCCCTCTCGTCCCCTGACCATGAGTACACGAGTCTTCCCCAGTACGAGACAATCCGGATCCTTTGCTCGAGTCAGGTTTTCCCCCAATGCTTTTCGCCGAGAGTTCGGTTGAGCCTTTCCCGCCAAGTTTGGTGCTCGGCCTGCGAGCTACCGGCCGCGGGGTTAACTTGGTCGAGCGTCCAAGTTTCTCGGGGAAAGCAGCACTTCGATGCGAAACATCATTCTGATCACCGCTTCTATCGGTTTCTCACTCGCCATCGCGGCCGGGCCGGCGGCCGCAGAACCACTGACAATCGAAGGCCCGGGGGTTGCCCAGGCCGATCCCGCCGCACAACAGCCCGGCATGACCTGTCTCGAGGGATTCCTCAAAGGATGGGCCAGTTCGGCTGCCACCGGCTCGGTCACCGGGTTCGCGCTCGGGTTCCTCGGCGGATCCGCCGCCGGGCCCGAAAGCGGTTCCGCCGCAGGCCTGGCCAACGGGATCATCACCGCGTTGACCAGCGGGTCCGGCGGCGGGCTCGCCACGTGCGCTCTCGACGAGTTGGCCAATGGGGGCGGCGACGCCTTCCTCGGCTCGACGACCGGGCCGGGCCGGGGATATCTGACAGGCTCGGCCAGCGGGTCCGCGTCCGGCTCGGCGACCAGCGACCTGCCGGGTGCGGTGATATCCAGCATCCTGTCGGGACTGCTCGGCGCGGCCACCAGCGGCTCGAGTTAGCGGGCCAGGCACGCGAAAAGGCCTTCATCAACCGGTTGATCGGTCGATGAAGGCCTTTCGCCGTGGTGGATCAGTAGGTCGGGAGGACGTAGTCCTGGGTCTGGTCCAGCATTCTCATCATGATGGGGCGGAACAGCTTGGTGGTCATGAGCTTTCCGACCTGCTGCATCATCGTCAGACCCAGCTTCGAGGTGGGGAGCATCATCTGGATGCCGCCGCCGGGGAGCTCCTTGGCCTTCTCCAGGAACGGGGTGACCCGCTCCTCGTAGCGGGCCAGGGCGCCGTCGATATCGGTTGGGGTGGCGGCGATTTCGCCCGCCAGCAGGTAGGCGCCGACGATGGCCATGGCGGTTCCCATGCCGGTCATCGGGGAGCCGCAGAAGCCGGAATCGCCGAGCAGGGTGACGCGGCCCTTGGAGAGGATGGGCATGTCGACGCGGACCAGCTCGTCGAAGTAGAAGTCCTCGGTGGTCTCCAGGTGCTCGAGGGCCTCGGGGACCAGCCAGCCCGCCTCGGCCAGCATGTCGCGGATCAACGTGCGCTGGGCGGCGACATCGCGGCGCACGGCCGGATCGGCGTCGGTGCGCAGGGTGATGATGGCCTTCGAGGTGGCCGGGTCGAAATCGGGGCGCAGGCCGAGGGAGGCGCGCGGCACCACGTGCATGGACATCCAGTCCTTTTCCACGCCCGCCGGGGTGGGGATCGTGTAGAAGGACATGTAGCCGCCCAGATAGGTGGTGAACTCCTCCTCCGGGCCGAACACCAGCTTGCGGGTCCGGGAGTGCACGCCGTCCGCGCCGATCACCAGGTCGTAGCGCTCCTCGCGGCCCGAAGCGAATCCGACCGTGGCGCCGTCGGCATCCTGGTCGATGGTCTCGATCCAGTCGCCGTAGCGGTAGTCGAGTTCGCCTGCGGCACCGGCGAGTTCGGTGAGCAGCACATTGTTGAGGTCACCCCGGCTGATCTCGATGTCGGCCACCGGACCCTTGCCGTCGAACATCTCCATCGACATCCGGTACACCGACGACCCGTCCGCCTTGACCAGAGCCATCCCCTTCTCGTGCAGCAGGCTCTTCTCGATCCCCTCCATCAGCCCCATCCGCTCGGCCACCTCCCGACTGGGCCCACGCAGGTCGACAGCCTGTCCGCCAGGTCGGGGCTCGGCCGCCCGCTCGACGACGGTGACCGCGACACCGGCCCGAAGCAACTGCAGGGCAACAGCATTGCCGGCAATGCCGCCGCCGGCGACCAGGACGCGGAGGGTGTTGGCGGTGGTGCTCATGGGGTGTCTCCCGGTTCGTGGTGAAGAACGTTTGTCTAAGACATATGTCTACACGAGGTCTGACACGTTTGTCTAGAACAAATGTCTAACACGGTGGCGAGCGTAGGCTCGAACGGGAATCGACGCTGGTGAGAGGACACAACGTGACGACCCGTAGGGGACGGATCGGGCTGTCGATCGGGGCAGTCGTGGCGGTGACCCTCTGGGGTGAGTGGGAGAACTGGCGCGCCTCACGCAGATTCGTGGGGTCCGCTCCCGGCACCACGGAGGCGGTCGTCGTGCTGGGCTATCGCAACGCCGGTACCCGAGCCAACGCAATGAACCGCTGGCGGGTGCGGGCAGGACTACGGTCCGTCGACCCCGCCGCATCCAGTAGTCGGCTCGTCCTGTGCGGCGGCGCGTGTGCGGGCCCGACCGCCGAAGCCGCACTGATGGCCGACTACGCGATCGGCGTTCGCGGGTACCACGGGAAGCTCGTGATCGAGGCGAAGAGCCGAAACACCTGGGAGAATATCGCTTTCGCCATTCCCCACCTGGAAGACGCCGACCGAATCAAAATCGTCTCCCTCCCCCTCCACGCCGAGCGAGCCAGGCGCTACCTCGCCCAACAACGCCCGGACCTGGCCGCCCGACTCGTCCGCGCAGCCGACTACCGATTCGGCGAATGGATGCCCCTGAAACCCCTACTCGCCCTTTACAGCCGAGCAGACTGGGTACGCCGCTAGCGGCTCGGCGAGGGCTCATTCTTCATCCCCCGAGAGTCCACGAGAGAAACTGCTTCGCGGTGAAGACCGGCTTGCCGTACGTGAGCGCCTTCCTGGCCTTTCCCGACTGCGATCCGGCCTCTGCGGCTATCAGGGCATCGCATTTGCTCTTGGTGACGGTGTTCACCGGTACGAGACCGCGGGCTGCGGCGAGGTCCTCCATGTCGCTGCGTGCCCGCTCCCTGCCGTGCTGATCGATGCAGGTTCCGGTGAAACACACCCGGGCGCCGGCAACCAGGACACTGTTGATGTCCTGCTCGAGGACATCGACGTCACGGTCGATGATCGGGTGTCCCAGTCTGACTTCGAGGTCACGGAGCAGTCGGTGAGTCGGATGATCCATGCGGACCTGCTGTGCTTTGGCGTGCAGATATTCCGCGAGCACCAGCTCCGGGGTTGACGCGGTGGGGATCAGGCCACCGGCCCGGAATCCGCCCAGCCCTGACCAGCGCGAGAGGAGGTATCCGGTTCTGGGTTCTGCGGGTGGAAAGGCATCGGCAACCTGAGGGTGGGCAACTGAGCGCATCGCGATATCGCGCACGGCACGAGCACGGTCGATAGCTCGAAAAGCACTGAGCCTCCGCAAGTCCGAATCCGACAGGTTGGAGTGGCCGATCTCGACACCGATCGGCATGGGGCTGACGTGCCCGTTACGTTTCAGCTCATAGTCAAGGAATCCGAGGTGCCGGTCGATATCGAGTCCGATCGGGGTTCGCCCGGCCAAATAGGGCGAAAGCGCGGCCCATGCCTCGATCAGCATGGGGGCGAACTGCACATCGCTCGCCGTAATGGCATATGCACTCTGCGCGTCACCGATGTCGCGGGTGGGGTTGATCAGGGTCGCTACCTCGGTGCCGTCATCGGTCACCAGCGCGATCTCGATCGGCCTCGGCTTCCAGGCCCGACCTTCATCCCCCGTTGTGCATATCCCGAGGTACACGTTCCCCAGCGCTTTCGCGTTTCGCCTGCCCGACAGCAAGAACCGACGAATTCGCTGGTCCACCTTCAGATCTCGGGGTTGAACCGCACGCCGCAACACCAGCCCGTCCATCGACGTGCACCGGCTGAGCGCGACATACAGTTGCCCGTCGGCGAATGTCCCGCCACTCAGATCCACTACGAGACGATCCAGCGTCTGGCCCTGGCTCTTGTGGATCGTGATGGCCCACGCCAGGCGAAACGGCAACTGCTTGTATGTGCCTATGACCTGATGACGGAGCGCCCCGCCTTCGAACACGGGCCGGGTGACCTCCCAAGTGTGCGGGTCCACTTCGACCTCGCCGCCATCAGGGAGTTCGACAGTGACAACCGGATCGCCGCGCTCGATGCGGCCCCCGGTGATCCGCCCGATGGTGCCATTCACCCATCGATTGGCCGGATCATTGGTCAGGAGCATGATCTGTGCGCCGACCTTGTACGCGAGCTCGTCGTCGGTCGGCACCGCGAATCCGTCCAAATCGCCAGTGGCCGTGGCTATATGCCTCGATTCAGGCCCAGGGATCTGGTCGAGCATCTCCCGGTTCCTGGCACTCGCGATCGAATTGGTCGTAGTCAATGTCAGCCAGAACTCGTTGACCGGCGGGCGGAAGGCTTCATCGGTCCGCGAGTTCAGTTCCGCCCGCGCTCCGTCCAGCAGTGCTCCCTCACGCACGGCATTGAGGATGTCGACAAGTCTCGAGTCACCGATCTGACGAAAGACTGTCGTGAGCTCCACCGTGGGGAAGCTCTCTCGGCTGTAGCTGTCGGCCGAGAAGAAGTACGGGGAGGCATACCTTGTATGGAAGTAGTCCTTCTCGCCGTCCTTCACCACGGGCGGCAGCTGAAGCAGATCCCCCACCAGCACGAGCTGGACCCCGCCGAAGCGGAATCCCGGCTTGGGACCGAACCGTTCCAGAGCAAGTACCAGGCTGTCGAAGAGATCGGCGCGCACCATCGACGCCTCGTCGATGATCAGTGTGTCGAGCTTGCGCAGAACGGCGGTGAACCGTCCCGGCGAGTAGGCGTCCGACTGGACCTCCTCGGGCGTGGTCGTCGGGCGGAACCCGAACAGCCGGTGGATCGTGTAGCCCTCGACATTGAGCGCAGCTATCCCCGTTGGCGCGGCCACGACCACATTCCTGCGCGTTGTCGCGAGGAAGCGGCGGATCAGCGTGGACTTACCGGTTCCCGCCCTACCTGTGAGAAAGAGGTTCTCGCCGCGCTCGAGACGCAGTAGCGCATCCTTGAACTCGTCGGTAAGCGTGAGAGCGCCTGTTCGCTCAGTGACCAATCCCTCTCCCCCAATGCACGATCGCGGAGCCATCGAGCATCGCAGGTCGAGGCCTGGCCCGAATCCGCCATCCAATCGGTCGAATGGCCTCGAAAGCCCCCGAAGCCCAATGCAACACGTACTGTCCTGTCGGAAGTAATGGCGCCGGCACGCTTCCGTACCGCGGAGAGCGATCCGGGCTCGCACCCGCCCCTGACTCACACTCGATCCACCGTCACGGGAGACCAATGCTCGGCTTCGCAATCGTCGATCGCCAACCGGACACCGACACCACCGCCGTCTGGCTTACCAGCCGCACTGGAACCACGAGGGTGAACAACACCAACGCGGTAGTGCTCTCCCACGACGATCCTGATTACGACACGAAGGTGCGCGCGCTGACGGCAGACCGGTCGGTCGTGCTCACCGCAGGTACCGTACCCCCGATCAACTTCACGAACGCCGTTCACATCGGCGCGTTCGACGACCTGATCGAACGAACCGCAATCCACCGGGACCGCATCTGCGATGCGATCAACGACTACAACTCACACCATCGGAAGGACCTGGTAATCCCGTCCTTTCAGCCGCCGCCGGTGCTCGCCCCGCCGAAAGAGAATGAACCGCAGTACCGCGCCCTGTCAGTAGCCAACTACGTCGCCCAAGCCTGGGCGGCGTGGCTGTTCACCGACGAACAACGGCACCGCCGCACGGTCGCGCCCAAGACCGGTGACACCCCGTGGATCATGCCGGAGGAACTCAACAGCCCGACCATCGCTGCCCTCCCCCATGAGTTCGTGGATCAAGTCCAGCCGGAACCGCTCGCCTGGATCACTGGAGGGGCCCGGGCCGTCACAAGGTGAACCTCCGACCCTTCACGGCCCACTCTCCGCGGCCGCGCACAGTGATCTGCCAACGCCCCCGGCGGCCGGTATCCACGATCAACCCCCGCGACCGCAGACGAGCCATAGCCGCACGAGTAGACCAAGACGTGAGAGAAGCCTCCCGGGCCAGCTGATCGACAGTCAGCCCTCCCCTGCAAGACAAAGCACCCAGCACAGCGAAGTCCGCTGCGACCCCCGTCCTCATACGAACCTCACCGCTTGACCGGGGCACCGTACGACGATGGCAAGCCACTGTCCGATGCGGTCAACAGCCTCTCCATTCTTCTCACCGAGGGCCGCTACGCCCGCGCCGAAGAACCTGGTGCCCTTGTCCAACTCGAAAATGACCTGGATGCCGCTCAGCGGCTGTACCGAACCGACCGAACGCGGCAGACAATTGAAGTACTGCCAAACCTCATTCGGCGCATCCACGGTGCAGTGCGCGAACTTTCAGGAGACGATAAGGCACACGCCTACACTCTGTTGACCTCCGCATACGTACTCGCCGAATGGTCCGTCCGCCGTACGGGTCACCTGATGTTGGCTCTCCCGGCGTTGGACCTTGCCGACGGGTACGCGCCCTCCTCCGATGACCCGACCTACGGTGCCTTCTCCGCTCTGGCACGGGCACGGGTGCTGACCCACTTCGGAGAGTCCGAGGTAGCCGGGCAACTTATAGATTCCGCCATCGCCACTGCCGACTCATCCACGGCGGGCATGGTGCTGGCCGGGTACTCCCATCTTGCGGGGGCCATCAACGAAGCCCGGCAGTTGAACTACCCAGGTGCTGTCGCACATGTGGGCGCGGCACGGGAATTGTCCACGTACACAGGCGAAACAGACCTGTACATGACAGCGTTCGGTCCGCTGAATGTCGAGATTCACGCTCACGCAGTCGAACTCGAATCGGGCGACCCGAACAAGGCCGCGATTGATGGCGCGAAACTGGCACACGACCGCGACGCTCCGCCGACCAGGATTGCCCACCATTGGCAGGACAACGCGCGAGCTTGGCTCATGGCAGGCAAAACCGACAAGGCACTCACGGCACTGAACAAGGCCCGGGTCGCCGCCCCGCAACAAACGCGATTGCACCCTGCGGTCCGGGAGACCTTGCACGGCATCGCGATAGCGGAGAAGCGACGAACTGAGACACTGACAGGCTTCGCTGCCTGGCTGGGCACCAGCGTGTAGAAGTAACGGCCGGAAAGTTCATTCCTCCTGCGCTTCGATTCGGGCGGCCATCTCTTCCAGCTCACCTAGGGAGAACGTCACCGTCTCTCCGGCCTCCGCCTGTGCCATTCCTTCCTCGAGCCGCTTCGCGTTCGCTGGAGAGCGGTACAAATAGTTGGTCTCGCGCCACGAGTTCAAGTCCGCTTCACACATCAGACAGATCCTCCGGTTCTCGTCGACCTGCCGACAATTCGTCGCGGGTGCGCGGCAGGCTCAGGTTGTCATCGGATGCTGGCGTAAATCGTGTCGAGGTCGACCAGCATCGGGCTGTCGGCCTGTTTCCGCGGCTGTCCCGGGCCGGTGCCGACAGCCAGGAGGTTCTCGTCGAATCCCGCCCCGCTGTAGCAGGCCAGAATGGTTTGGCTGGTGTCGTAGCCTTTGGCCGCCAATAGTTCTCGCGCGCGGCGCAAGCGGTCGACATGTCCGAGAGTCATCGTGCGGTCCCACTTCATCTCGCCCAGCGACAAGATGCGTCGCGGCCGGTCGGTCTCCTCGGGTGCCAACACCGCGACATCGACCTGGATCTGTTTCTTATCCCGCGGATCGTTGACCGTCGCGGCAGCCACCTGCCCGGGCAGCTCGCCGAACACCTCCGGTTCCACCGACATCGCCCAATCCCGGCAGATCCCCTCGAAGTGCGGGCCCACCACCTGCGACAGGAACGTCGCCCGCGAATTGCGCCATGCCGCTTCGGTATTCCCCCGCTCCAGCCGGGTCCACTCCCGCCGCACGATCGCCTCATAGAACACGATCAGCGGCTCGGCCACCCGGTACACCGACTTGCCCCTTTCGCCTCATCCTGCCGTTGGCCGGTGAGCCTGGTGATCGCCGAGGCCGACAATCAGGCCCTGGCGCCGAGGAACTGACACTGATCCCGCTGGTTCCAGCTCGGTTATACAGAGTCGGCCGCAAAAACCGGATTCGGATTAGGGCGCATCCGAACACTGGGGTCGGTGGCTTGGGCTACCGACGGGAGCGAGCCCAGTTGACCTGATTCCTTGTAGACCACGGGGATACCATCCGCGACGGCGAATGATAGATCGCCGTCTACCAACCACTCGCGTGCGCCTACCTTGAGTCCCTTTCAGCCTATCTGGATGATGTTGGTAGGCAACGGAAATGGATACGGCGTGCCTCCGCAGGGTATGCGGAAGCCCTGGTAGGACGGCTGTCGACCAAAACAAGCTGTACCCCAAGGGCTTCCGTTGCCTTTCTACCGTTCCGCGCTGCCGTTGTCATCCGTCGACATCGCCGCGCGATCGGCTCGGTGTGGCGCAAGCTCGATCCGAGTCGCCAAGCCCTGCTCACCTTGGCCCCACCTGCGCAAAGCCGATACCTTCGCCGACCTCGGGGCGGGATTCGAGGTCTCGACCACCAACCGCGTGGCGCTACGTCACCGAGACCGTGGAACTGCTGGCGAACAACGCTCACTGTGTTGCCCTCCCGGATCCTCCTGCGCGGTCGGTCTCGTCCGAGTCCGCGACGGAATCGTGCTGGACGAACGCAGGTAGCCGATCCAACCTCTGCCGTAGGGAAAGACATCCGCGGCACGCATGTCCGCCACCGAACGCCAGGCCGAGCTTGGCTGTGCGGGAGGGTCTGCATCGGTGGCTGAATCGGCTTTTCCAATTACAGTGCGCCGTCAACGATACCGAGCCAGAGGTAGTCGCGGGCGCGAGTCACGGCGACCAGTTGGCGGCGTGCGGCGAGTTCGTCGGAGTCGTGCTGTGAGGCGGTTCTCCGGCGTGGGCGCTCGCCTGGCAGTACCGGGCGGAATACCGCTGGGAATTCGAGTCCTTTGGCGCGTTGGACGGTGCCGACCTTCACAGCGTCGACATAGGTGCCGTCGTAGTCTTCGAGTAGCTGAATGGGGATGCCTGCGGCTTTGAGCACTCGCAAGAAGCGATTGGCTTCGGTATTGGTTCGGGTGATCACGGCGACGTGGCCGTTTGGTGTGGCGAGCCGGCGAATCGCCATGATGAGTTCGGCGTCGAGTTGGTCTTCTCGTCCTTCCCATTGCTCGACCTGTCCGCCTTCGAGGACGCCGCGTGCATCGCGCAGCGCCACGCCGGTGCCGCCGTCGAGGTCGTCGACCGTGTTGCGGGCGTCGATTCCCTTAGCGTAGGCAAGAATCGCGGCTCGATTGCGGTAGTTGACCGATAGCGGTTCACTACGGTTGCGCACGTCGATCCCGGCGTGTGAAAGCCGCCAGCCGCCGGGGTAGACCTGCTGTTGTCCGTCTCCGACGAGCAGCAGTGAATTGGGCGTATCGGCGGCAATCGCGGCGACCAGCCGCAAGCCCATCAGGGTTACATCCTGTACCTCATCGACGACCACCATCGAGTACTTCGGGCCGAACGGTCGCTGGCGAAGCTCGGCCAATGCTGAGGCGATCAGGTCATTGGCGTCGAAAATCTCTCGTTCGCAACGGATTCGCTCGTACTCCTCGAAGAGCTGCCACACCAAGGGGCGCTGATCTTCACGGCGCAGGGCCAAACCTTCGCGGCCAGTGCGGACCAGTGCCTCATACTCCTTGTACTCGGTGATTCCGCGGCCCTTGATCAAGCGGTCGATCTCATCGGCCCAGTATTCGAGGTTGGGTTCGATGTCGGCGAGCGGCCCGTTTTCGCCGCCCAGATGCGACCATGCCAGCGATAGCGCCGTGCGCGCCCGTGCGGGTTCCATGCGTACCGGTTTGCCGCGTTGCCGCAGGAACTGGCTCGCCCACGCATGCAGTCCGATGAACTCGACACGATCGACGATTTCGGGGGCGAGCCGCGTGAACGGAGTCCGGTGGCAGGCGGGCAGTGACTTAACAAAGCTGGTCAGTAACAGTTTGCCGGCGCTCTCCCGCGCGATGCGCGCCAGCCGGTGCAGCGCAACCACGGTCTTTCCCGTCCCGGCTGGCCCGATGATACGTGCGGGACCGTTGTAGTTGCGGCGCACGAGGCTCACCTGGGCCGGATCCAGAAACGACAGCCAGGTCAGCAGTGGTTCGGACAATGCGCGCTGGCGCTGATCGGTGATGGTGTCGGTTTCCTCGAACAGCCCCTCGGCTTCGGGTTCGGAAGCCACGCCCACCTCGGCGATGTGCACTGGGCGATACTTGGATCCGTCGGCGACGGCTTTGGCGACCTGCTCGGCGTCCCGCTTTTCGAGCACACGTCCGGTGAAGAACGTGCGACGCAGTGTGCGTTCGTCGGCGACGGCCACACGATTGTCGATGTGACCAAGGTCGGTGCCCACCGGCACGATCAGCGCCACTCGAACTGTGTTGGCCACGAACATATTCGACCCGATCGTCAGCTTGTCGAAGAGCCGTTGCGCATGACCGCGGATGTCGTCGATCACCTGTCGAGTCGGCGCGGTGGACGTGAATACCAGCGCGAACACCCCACCGCGACTGACAAGCAGCGCGTGCGCCCGACCGGTCGGCACGTTGACGATGGGATCGCGTACCAGCAGATGCGCGCCTCGTTCCATGAGCATGCCCGCGAATATGCTCCGGTAGCCCGGCGGGAGCCCTGGCACCGCGTTGAGCGCAACGTACACCTGTTGACGAAGAACGTCTTGGACGCGGTCCGAGCTGCGGCTCATCTCTCCCACCCTTCTGCCCGTCTACCCCTGACCAGGCACACTGTGAAACAAGTTACAGGAGAATCTCGTTGTGAGGCAGCGAATCATGTTTTCCAACAATACATTTCATGAGCTGCGCGGTCCTGCACAGCACGTTGAGCTTTAATTATGTTGCAGAAGAATCACTTTGGCCAGAATGACTGTGTAATCTGCTGGCGCAGTCGGTAATCACGGAGGATCGTGAGCTTGGGCCGACAGTCGGTGGAGGTGCAGATGCTTGAACAGAATCGGTTCAATCCGCGCGAGAGGCCCTGTCGGATCGAGCGATACGAATACACGAGACCCAAGAACGCCTCCCTGACGTGGCGTCGCGTCTATCTTGCCTGCAGTGAGCTGCCGATTCGCCACATCGAACTATGCTTCGACGGAAGCTACACCTCCCTGCCCGTGACCGGAGACCGGAAGGCCAGGTTCACCCATTGCTTGCACTGGCCTTCACTGCTGCCGACCCAGCTCAGGGAGCTCGTCGCGCTGCTGAACGAAGCTCTTGTGCTGCCGACCGGCGGCGCATTCGATGCGGTATTCACCCTGGACTGGTACAAGACCCCCGACGACACGCGGCCGCCGGTGCAGTGGGAAAACACGCCGACCGGCGAGTTAGTCCGTCACGCAAAGTATTTCGGCTTCGCCGAGCGAAGGAAAGCCCGGAAAGAGCTGGTCAGAAGGCTCGCCGATGCCCTCGAAAAACACCCTGCGCTCAATTCCGCCATCTATATGGTGTCGGTACCCGGTCATGCCGGGGACGGCACGAGCACCGGCGAGCAAATCGCGGCCGATCTCGCGCAGCGGACCGGCCAGACCTTGATCCGCACCGTCGGTCGAGCACGACCGCAGCGCAAGGACGATCAAAGCGTCGACCTTACCGGTATGTTCACGATGCCCAGATCATTGGACGCGCCGTGCGTGATCGTCGACGACGTGTATCGCAGCGGTGCCACCATACGAGAGGTTGCACGAGTGGCCCGTCGGGCTGGCGCGCCCCGGGTATACGGACTTGTCGCCGCCAAGACGTTGAGGAGCTAGCTTCAAGTGACAACGGATACGATGTTGCGGGTCCTGGTGGCGTTCGAACATTTCCGCACGCCCGCCAAAGTGACTCGTGCGCTGCTGAACCCAGATCCCGAGATGCTCCGGCAAATTTGGCGCGACATGGACATCCCGACTCGTACCGAGTTGGGTCGCCAGTCGGAGGAGTTGACGGCCCACGGCGTGATTGCTGTCAGTGCCGACGACCCGCGCTTCCCGCGATCGCTTGTAGTCAAGGAACGCCCGATCGCTCCTGCCCTGTTCTGCCGCGGCGCGCTCGGACTGCTGACGGCGCCGGGAGCGGGTATCTGCGGATCGCGCAGCGCCTCACCGCTGGGCCTGGAAGCCGCACGCACCAGCGGCCAAGTCGCCAGCGACCGCGGACTCACGGTCATATCGGGCTACGCAAAAGGGGTCGATACCGAATCCCATCTCGCGGCACTCGAAAACGGAGGTACGACGGTCTTGGTGCTCGCCGAAGGCATCGACCACTTCCGGGTCAAGCGTGAGCTCACCCCGCGCTTCGATCCCGATCGCGTCCTCGTCCTCTCACAATTCCATCCGGGCCAGCCCTGGGCGACACATACCGCCATGACACGCAATCGCGTGATCTTCGGGCTCGGCATGGCGCTGATCGCCATCGAGGCCGGCGAGCGCGGCGGCACGCTTGCAGCAGGGCGGGAGGCGCTGAAGCGAGGCCGCCCAGTCCTGGTTCTGAATTTCGGTGACGACATACCTGGAAACCGACTTCTGGTAGATGCCGGAGCCCAAGCTGTGACGTCCCGGCAAGAACTCGGTGATGCGCTCGCCTCCATCAGGTCTCGGGCAGCCAATGCATCGGAACAAGGCAGGCTGCTGTAAGCCGCAGACGACTCGCCGATAGCGCTGCCGCCGATGCGGTGGACGGAGGCGATAGTCGCGCACCCACGACCGAGCCAACCCGTCGCTGGAACGGATCTCGCATAGAGGTTCCCGACGGAAGCGCGAGTCCCCGTCTATGCGGTTCGTCTGCGCGATGCGGCGCAACCGAGCTACCCTAGGCAAGATCAGCGTGGGGGCACGATGTACGACGGGCAACGGGGAAGATTCAGTCAATCGAAACCCGGTGTTTTTCAACGTTATTCGGGTGACTCGGGGATTCGTCGGAAAGGGGTCAAGACGAGAAGGGCTGCGCGCGAACCTGTTTGCCAGCCATTCCCCACTCGCCACCCGCATTCGGGCCTTGGAGAACCACCTATATGGGCAGATCCGTGCCGGTGATGGGCCCACGTGATGTGCGCCAAGTCCCGATACAAGATGCGGGGCAACCAGGCCGGCGGTCCATCGGAAGCGACTTGGCAAGGGGCAATTATGAGTACTGCACCACCGAACTGGTATCCCGATCCTCGAAACCGGGGATTTCTCCGGTACTGGAACGGCACCGAGTGGACTGGCGACCAGCGGCCCCTTCCCACCATCGACACCGCCGCGGGAACCCAGCCGGGCGGCGCGCAGGCCGCGAAAGTCCCGCTGCTGGGTGCTCGTGCCTACGCGAAGAAGCAGTCACAGGAGCTGGCCGAAGCGGTTACGGAGAATCAAAGGCTACGAGCGCATTTGGCGAGCATCGGTGGACTCGAGGCCGCCGGCCTGCAGCACCTACGTGACCAGCTCGCGACGCAGGTGACCGAGCAGCAGGTACTGCTGGACAACCTGCGCACACAGGTGATCAATACGCGAGACGAGCAGGTACTTCAGGAGATCGGCATCTACGAATACCGTCACCCCTTATCGGACGCGGTCGCCTACCGAGACGCGCTCAAACAACTCCAAGGCGAAATCAGATACGAGGCACGCCGGGACGGCGGCGCGATCGAGGCATCGACCACTTGGACAGTCAACGGGTCGGTCACCGAAGGCCGCAAGATGATCCGCGAATACTCGATGCTAATGCTGCGTGCCTACAATGCCGAAGCCGACAACCTCGTTCGCAGCCTCAAGCCCTACAAACTCCCTTCGGCTCTGGACCGCCTCGACAAGATCGCGATCACCATCGAGCGACTGGGCAAAACGATGCAGTTGCGCGTCGCGCCGTACTATCACGAACTCCGCCGTCGCGAGCTGTCGATGACCGCTGATCATCTCGAGATGATCGCCCGCCAAAAGCAGTACGAACGCGACGAGCGCGACCGTCTGCGTGAGGAGCGCAAGGCTTACGAAGAACTAACCCGGGAACGCACGAAACTCGAACAACAGCAACAGCAAGCGCGCGATGCCCTTGCTGCACTCGAGGCCGCGAACAAGAGGGACACTGCCGACGCAGACGACCTGCGCGCACGGTTGGAGGCCCTGGAGAACGCCATCGAGGACATCGTGAAGCGGGAGGACAACATCAGCGCTGGCTATGTGTATGTCATCTCCAATATCGGCGCGTTCGGCGAGGATGTGGTCCAGATCGGTTTGACGCGCCGGTACGATCCGTGGGACCGCATTCGTGATCTGAGCAACGCGGCGGTGCCCTTTCGGTACGACGTCCACGCGCTGTTCTACGACGACAATGCGGCCGGAATCGAAGCCGAGCTGCATCGCCGTCTGGCGGACAAGCGCGTTAATCAGATCAACTACCGCCGTGAGTTCTTCAAGGTGGCACCCGCGGAGGTCCGTGAGAACTTGCGGGCATTGACGGGGCGACTCCTCGAGTTCAACGAGCTCGCCGAGGCCGTGGAATACCGCCAGAGTCTCGCCGCCATTCGCGACATCAACCAGGAATGATGCTGCGCTACAACAGAATCAACTGAGATCAAGACGGTGACCTGAATTCGTCTCACCGTGACGTTCTCGGTGAGACCGGGCCACGCGGCTTCTCGCTGGTCCGTTGTGAGCGCTGGTGTCCGGCGCACTCCCACCAGGCGGTGGCCTCGGCAAGCTCCCCGCGAGAACGGAGCCGAATCGCGAGGTTGTGCATGGCGTCAGGGTGGCCGGCGTCCGCAGCTCGCCGGTACCAGGTGATGGCTTCGTCGAAGTGCCGGGCTTTGTCGAGCATCACGGCCAAGTTATACATCGCGTCGGTATTGCCAGCTTCCGCGGCCTGGCGAAACCAGCGTTCGGCGTCACGGGCTTGCCGCGCCTCGAGGAGCAGGCTCGCCAAATTGCCCATTGACTCGATATTGCCCCGCTCTGCAGACGCGAGATACCAAGTGTGCGCTTCGCGCGCTCTTCTTCGGACGTAGAGCAGGTTGGCGAGGTTGTTCATCGCGCCGGTATGTCCTTGCGAGGCAGCGCGGCGCCACAAACTCTCCGCGTGCGCGAAGTCGCCTTGGTCGGCGAATAGCTGGCCGCCCTGGCAGAGGGTTTCCGTGTCAGCGTCAGGCTGTGTGTGAGGGTCGATGCTCGGTTCGACCGAGGGATCACTACCCTTGTTAGGGAGCGCATCCGACATGTGGCGGACCTTCGGGAAGGTCGGCAGAGTCGCTTCGTCCGCAATACCGAGCACCGACCGGAACCTGTCCCGCTGATCTGGTTTCAAGCGGTCGATGGCCGTGATCGGCGTGAAGGTGAGCGACGAATCCCCTTCCAGGGGAACGTGGTTGCTGAGCACTCCGATTACGTAGCCGTCGTGCACGATGGCCGCGCCGGACGCCCCTTGCCATTGACTCGCATACTGACTCAAAGGGCCATCGGGAGTGGGAGACGCCGGCGGTGGAGTGACGCACTTGAAGGTCAGCAGTGATTTCGCGCCCGAGTCGACCTTGGTCAAACCGGTGAGAGCCGAGACCTCACCGGTCGGGATATACCCGTCGAGTTGTGCTCGACCGTTCCTTTTCCACACCGGGAAGGCCAATATTGAGCAGTTGTCGAGTCTTTCCGCGTGCGAGGTGCGAATCCGCGCGCACGGTATCCGTTCGATGTCCTGCTTCTCACCGACCTTCAGAATCGCCAGATCGACGTCCTTCCGGCCGCCGGTGTCCAGGTACGCCTGTGCCGACACGCTTCGTTCGTCGATCAGAACGCGATAGTCCTCACCGCCGACGCAATGGTCGGCGGTGAGGATGTATTCGCCGTCGATCCGGAAGCCGGATGCCGAGTGCAGCCGACCGTCTCGGGTGTAGTAGTAGATCGGAACGGCTCGCTCGACGGCCATCACGGCTCATGCGCCCCGCTATCTGGGATCGGTCGAATGCAGCGGAGAATCCTCACGTACCGCGTCGATAAACACCTCCGCGGCCCGCTGACCATTTGCGCTGAAGGTGACCGGCTCGAGCGTCATCTTCACGGTCTGAGTAGCCGCCGACTGCCGCGACGCTTCCGCACCCGCCTCGACCAGCCACCACTTGATCCGGCCCTGCGCCTTGCCGCTGGAGGTCACCGCGACCTGCAACGTCAGCTCCACCGCCGTCGGCTTGAACCGCAACGTCTCCGACTGCGCGCCTTCCAAGGACCGGACCAACTCGCTGCGCAGCGCATCGATCGCAGCCGACAACGGCACGCGCCCCTTCAGTGGATCACCTGACTCGTCGGACACTGGTGCACCTCCCACTGCAACAGATCAGATTTGCACTTTCCCCCGAAATCATAAGGGATACAACGCTTAACGACCTACCAGATGGAAGACAACCCGCATGGGACTCCTAGCGAAGCGAAGGGTTCGCGGTGGCGTCCTTGTCAGAGGGGTCGATGTTGATGCGAAGGTCTCGCACCAAATGCTCGAGCAGCCGTTCCCAACCAGGCGTGCTATCGCCGACGGTGTGGATTGCTGTCCGCAGTGCGCCTATCCCGATCTGACTGGCCGACAACGCATCTTCGGCCTCGACCACCAGTGAGACCAGAACGGCCGCGTCGCTGGGATAGCCGGAGCTCACCTCGAGCACATGGTCGAGCCGACTCAGCTCCTCGAGTATCCGACTGATGCGCTGACTCACCAGCTCTCGTTTGTGGTCATCCGCGCGGGGGATAAGAACCTCGATGCCCAGCATCCAACTTCGAGTGACCGCCGCCGGCCGATATTCGGCCGGTTTGCGAACCCGCTTGCCGATCCGCGCCGTTGCAGCCGCCATGTCGACCAGTGGGGTCGCCTCGATGCCAATGCCATATCCCAGCGCGTGCATCATCTGAGCCAGGCTTCGCAAAGTGAGGTTTCGCCGGCCGCTCAACCGCTGGCTGATCTCGGTTGGCCGGACACCCAGCCTGTCCGCCAACTGCTTCTTGGTGGTGCCGGTACTCTCCAGCGCTTCGTGAACCATCTCGGTGGCCGCCAAAACAAGGCGCTCCTCGGCTACGAGCGCCTCCGTTTCCGAGGTGGGCTGGAACCAGGTGGTCATCGCGTGTGCGCCTCCTCCCAAATCTTGATTGCCTTCTTCGCCTGATCACAGACCTTGCGGTCAGAGGGCTTCTTCTCGCCGTGTGTTGCGACCCAATCCTTGTTGTGCCGTATGACATACAAGCGATGGCCGGATTGGGTTTTGATCTCCGACACCGGGGGCTCGACAGTGCACTGCAGCTGTCGCATCTCTTCCGGACTACGTAGGTATCCGACTGTGGTCAGACGTTCGAATCGTGCGGCGAACTGTGCTTTGGTCCGCTTGTCACACCCCGCCAGCCACCGTGAGGCCTCGCAAACTTCGTCCTTCACCAGGCCATACAGCGTCAGCGCCGCGCCTTCATACAACACCTCCAACCAGAGTGAAGTCATAACTTCACTCTAGGTCCAGTGTAGGCATCCTGACGGCGTTTGCCTACTTCTCGACAAGGCCTGTTCACAGCAATCCTGGCCATCACCGGAATCCGTTCGACACCAGAACATCTCGTCCGATCCGCAGCCACACAACTCGCGCGCGCCGTCCCGATGGGTGCGGTGGAGTTGCTCGAACCGGTGTGCACCAACGCCGCTCGAACACGAAAAAGGCCCCTGACCTTGCGGGGTAAACCGCTGGTCAGGGGCTTTTTAGGCTCCCCCATCTGGACTCGAACCAGAAACCTGCCGATTAACAGTCGGCTGCTCTGCCAATTGAGCTATAGGGGATTGTTTCCCTGGCTGGCCCTTCCGGACCGGCCGGAGAAAACTTTAGCGTATCGGTTGTACAGTTCCCAAATCGCGGCTCTACCTGCGGGAATGTTGACAGGGAGGGGACGGGGTGCCGGATCGACAGGGTGGGGTGGGGTCGGGCAGGATATGGGGGCGGACTGGTCTATGGGAGGAGCTTCTCGGGATGCTGCGGTTGATCATCGGTGTGGCGGCTGGGTATGTGCTGGGCGCCAAGGCCGGGCGGGTTCGGTATGAGCAGATCAGTAAGACGACCCGCGCGATCAGCGAGAGCCCTGTCACGCGGAAGGTCGTGTTGATGGGGCGACAGAAGCTCGCGGACAAGCTGAACACCCAGCCGAAGCTGGAGCCGATGGTGCCGCTGGACGAGCGGACCACGATCCTGGTGCCGCAGGACCAGCTGCGGCACTGAGGGATTGGGGCTTTGCCCCTTGCCCCCTGGTGGGGGCTGCTCCCCCACACCACTGCCCTGGGGCGGCGAGCTTCGCCGCCTGCCGGGTGGGTGGGTGGGGGCTGCGCGTGTCAGACGCCTGCGAAGTCGCCTGAGTTGCCCATGGCCTGGGTGAGGAGGCTTTTGCGGTATTGCTCCAGGGCCACCAGGTCGCCGAACAGGGCCATGTAGGCGTCGGGCTGTTCGGTGGAGGAGATGCGCTGGAGTTTCGACTTCAGTTCGGCGATCTGGCGGCCGACCCAGGATTCCTGGGTGCGGGCCAGGACGCCGGCGACGAAGCGGGGGATGTCGTCGGCGGATTTCACCGGGAGCGGTTCGGCGGCCAGTTCGGAGACCATGGCGCGCAGGGTGAGGTCGTCGGTGTGGTCGGCGACGGCGGTGACCCATTCGGCGCCGGTGAGGCCCGCGGCGGTGCCGCCGGCTTCGGCGATGGCGGCGCGGACGGCGAGGAAGGCGGGGTGGGTGAAGGCTTCGGGCTCGAGCGAGTCGAAGACCGCGCCCGCGAAGGCGGGGTATTGCAGAGCCGCGGCGAGGGTTTGACGTTGGGGCAGCAGGGCCGGGTCCGTGGGGTTGGGCCGGGCGGCGGGGCCGGGTGAAACCTCATGGTGGGGTTGGCGTTCGGGGATGCCGGGCTTGGCGCCGGTGCGGGCGCCCTTGCGGGCCTCCTCGCCGACGCGGCGGACCACCTGCTGGATGTCGTCCCAGCCGACCCAACCGGCCAGTTTGGTGGCGTAGGCCTTGCGGAGGGCGAAGTCCTTGATCTGGGAGACCACGGGGACGGCGCGGCGCAGGGCCTCGACCTGACCTTCGGGGGCGTCGAGGTTGTGTTCGGCGAGCAGGCCGCGGATGACGAACTCGTACAACGGGACTCGGCGGGCGACCAGGTCGCGGACCGCGCCGTCACCGCTGCGCTGGCGCAGTTCGCACGGGTCGAGGCCGTCGGGGGCCACGGCGATGTAGGTCTGGCCCGCGAGCTTCTGGTCGCCGGAGAACGCCTTGAGGGCGGCGGCCTGGCCGGCGGCGTCGCCGTCGAAGGTGTAGATGATCTCGCCGCGCCAGAAGTTGTCGTCCATGAGCAGGCGGCGCAGGATCGCGAGGTGGTCGTCGCCGAAGGCGGTGCCGCAGGAGGCGACCGCGGTCTTGACGCCGGCCAGGTGCATGGCCATGACGTCGGTGTAGCCCTCTACGACCACGGCCTGATGGCCCTTGGCGATCTCCCGCTTGGCGTGGTCGAGCCCGAACAGCACCTGGGACTTCTTGTACAGCAACGTCTCCGAGGTGTTGATGTACTTGGCGGTCATGGTGTCGTCGTCGTAGAGGCGGCGCGCGCCGAAGCCGATCACCTCACCACCGAGATTGCGGATCGGCCACAGCAGCCGGCGGTTGAAGCGGTCCATGGGGCCGCGCTGGCCCTGCTTGGACAGGCCCGCGGCCTCCAGCTCCTTGAACTCGAAACCCTTGCGCAGCAGGTGTTTCGTGAGGGTGTCCCAGCCGCCGGGGGCGTAGCCGCAGCCGAACTGGTGGGCGGCGTTGTGGTCGAAATTACGGTCGGTGAGGTACTTGCGGGCCGCCTCGGCCCCGGGCTCGCCGAGCTGTGAGATGTAGAACTCGTGGGCGGCCGCGTTGGCGGCGACCAGGCGGGCGCGGGTGCCGCGGTCGACGCGGACCGAGGTGCCGCCGCCCTCATAGTTGATCTTGTAATTGAGCCGGTCGGCCATCTGCTCGACGGCCTCGACGAAACCGATGTGCTCGATCTTCTGCAGGAACGCGAAGACGTCGCCGCCCTCACCGCAGCCGAAGCAGTGGAACACGCCGTGATTGGGCCGCACGTGGAACGACGGCGACTTCTCGTCGTGGAACGGGCACAGGCCCTTCATGGAGTCGGCGCCGGCCCGGCGGAGGGCGACGTACTCCCCCACGACATCCTCGATCCGGACACGTTCACGAATCGCCGCGATATCGCGGTCCGGAAGTCGGCCAGCCACGCCAGCGAGTCTAGCCCCGGGACCGCAACACGCTCGACCGGGACGCACGGCTGGACGCCGGACCGAATGGCCTTTCCGGCACGTGCCAGGATCGATCCGTGCTCAGCCTCTATCACGACGCCCGGACGCCGGTGCACGTCGTGCCCGCGGGGGTGAAGCTGGCCGGGCTCGCGGTCGCGGGGACGGCGCTGTTCTTCGTGTCGTCGATCACCGTGCTGACCGGCGCGCTCATCGTGGCGCTGGGCCTGTACGCGCTCGCGCGGATTCCGTGGCGGACGACCGCGCGGCAGGTCCTCGCGCTGCTGCCGTTCCTGGCCTTGATCGTGATCGCGCAGGTGATCTTCACCGACGCGCGCACGGCGGCCCTGGTCGGGGAACGCCTGCTCACACTGGTCCTGCTGGCCAACCTCGTGACCTTGACCACCCGCACCTCGGCCATGGTCGACACCATCGAGCGCGCGCTCACTCCGCTGCGCCCGCTCGGCGTCCGCCCCGAACGGGTCGGCCTGCTGGTCGCCATGACCATCCGATTCATCCCGGTCATCCGTGAACAGGCCGAACTCGTGCGCGCCGCGCAGCGGGCTCGTGGCATCGAGCGCAGCACGGTCTTCCTGGTCCCGCTACTGATTCGCACACTGCGGATGGCCGACGGGGTCGGCGAGGCCCTGGACGCTCGCGGCCTGGACTGACCGGTCGGTCCGGCGGCCATTTAGGATGCCTCGGGTGCGTAGTAGGGATTTGGCGCAGATCGCGCTGTTCGCGGCAATCATGGTGGTCCTGGGATTCTTCCCGCTGATCCAGTTGCCGGGAGCCTTCGCGCCGTTCACCTCGCAAACTCTGGGCGTCATCCTGGCGGGCTCGATTCTGGGCGCCAAGCGCGGCGCGCTGGCCATGCTGCTCTTCGACGTCATGGTCTTCGCGGGGCTGCCGGTGCTGGCGGGCGGGCGCGGCGGCCTGTCGGTGATCATGGGCCCGACGGGTGGCTTCGTGATCGCCTATCCGATCGGCGCGCTGGTGATCGGCCTGCTCACCGAACGGGTGTGGAAGCACTACGACCTGCCGCTGGCCTTGCTGATCAACTTCCTCGGCGGCGCGATCGTGCTGTACGCCATCGGGATTCCGTGGATGGCCGCGGCCGCGCACATCTCGCTGGGCAAGGCCATCACGACCTCGGTGGCGTTCCTGCCGGGCGACGTGGTCAAGACGGTGATCGGGTCGCTGGCCGCGGTGGCGGTGCGCAAGGCGTATCCGATGATTCCGGCCCGGGCATGATCGAACTCGACGGCGTCTCACACCGATTCGGCGAGCGCGAGGTCCTGCGCGACCTGGATCTGCGCTTGAGCGAACGCCGGATCGCCGTGGTCGGCGCGAACGGTTCGGGCAAGTCCACCTTCGCGCGGCTGCTCAACGGCCTGCAGGTGCCGACCACGGGCACGGTCCGGGTGGACGGCCTCGACACCCGCAAACAGGGCCGGGCCGTGCGCAAACGGGTCGGATTCGTCTTCCAGGATCCGGACGTCCAGATCGTGATGCCGACGGTCGCCGAGGACCTCGCCTTCGGCCTCAAACACCACGGCGTCGCCAAATCCGACATCCCGCAACGAGTCACCGAGACCCTCGCGACCTACGGCCTGGCCGAGTTCCGCGACCACCCCGCGCATCTGCTCAGCGGCGGCCAGAAGCAGCTGCTCGCCATCGCCGCGGTGCTGTCGGTGCGACCCGAGTACGTGGTGTTCGACGAACCGACCACCCTGCTCGACCTGCGCAACACCCGCCGCATCACCCGGATGCTGCGCGACCTCCCGCAGCGACTGGTCGTGGTCTCCCACGACCTGGACCTGCTCGCCGATTTCGACCGGGTGCTGGTGTTCGACGAGGGCCGCGTCGTGGCCGACGGCCCGCCGGCGGAGACCATCCCGCGCTACGTGGCCATGCACGTGGACTGAGCCCGCGCCGAATGCCGCGGGCACCGGGCACCATGGCTCGCCCCCCACACCAGCGGACCGAGGCCGTCGCCGCTCGAAGTCCTCAGTCCTCGCGCCCGAACAGATGCCGCCGCACGTGCGCGTTCAACCGCTGCCCGGGCCGCGCGTTGAACGCCATGTGCACGCTCACCCGCGGAATCTCGCCCTGCACCGGCGTCACCCGGTGCCGGGACCGCCGCCCGGCGTGCAGCACCAGCGTGCCCGGCACGGTCGGCAGCATCTTCACCATGTGCCGGTGCCGCATCGGCAGCCCGCCCCCGCGCTCGATGAAAGCCCCGGGCAGCGGGATGTATTCGAGCGCCCCGCCCCGCTCCGGCGCGACGATGTGCAGCATCACCGTGTAATCGGACATGTCGTAGTGCCAGTCCTGCGCGTCCCCGTTCTCGTGGATCTGCACCGTCATCGCGCCCAGTTCGTCGGCGGACCGGTAGGCCTGCTCCCCCACCAGGTGGGAGACGAACTCCCGCAAGGGTTCCCAGTGGTAGAGCGCCTTCAACGGCGAGGAGTCCGGGATCCGGTCGCAGGCCACGGTGTATTCGAAGCGCATGGCGTCGCCGAGTCCGTCGGAGAGCACGTCGGCGGCCATCTCGGTGACCGCGGCGGGCCGCAGGAATTCGGGCAGCACGGTGACTCCGCTGACCAGGAAGTCCGCCTGCGACCGCTCGATCACCTCGCGCAGCCGCGTCACGGACCGCCGGTCGAGCGGATATCGCTCGAGGTCGACCAGGTCGTCCACCTCGCGTGTCATCGCGCGCCCCCTGCCGCCGGATTCACCGGACTCAGGGTATCGCGGCGGCGATGCGTTCCAGGCGGCTCTCGGTGTAGGAGGCGATCTGATCGACGATGACCCGCACTCGCGCGGTGTCGTCGGCGGCTTCCTCCCACCACGGCAGCAGCAGCCGGTCCAGCCCGTGCGGGGCGGCGACGAGCAGCCGGTCGGCGACGAGCAGGATGCGTTCGCGCTGCCCGGCCTGCCGCACCCGGTGGATGGGGTCGGAGAGCACGTACCGCAGCGCCATGGTCTTGAGGACCGCGACCTCGGCGGCCACGATGCGCGGCACCTCCAGATCGGCGGCGTAGCGCGACAATTGGCGGCCGCCCCAGGCGGCGCGGGTGGCCTCGACGGCGGCGGTGGCGAACCGGCCCACCAGATCGCTGGTCAGCCGTTTGAGCGCGACCGAGGCGGCCAGGGAGCCGTCGTATTCGGCGGCGGCGGTGACCACGGGCAGTTCGGAGAGCCGCTGCGCCGCGGCCACCATGTCGTCCACGCTGTGCGAGCTGTGCCGTTGCGCGCCGAGTTCGGCGAGCGCCACCTGTTCGGCCGGATCGGCCAGGGCGCGCAGGTCGATGCGCCCGGCGATGACACCGTCCTCGACGTCGTGCACCGAGTAGGCGACGTCGTCGGACCAGTCCATGATCTGCGATTCCAGGCATTGGCGGCGTTCGGGCGCGTCCTTGCGGACCCAGTCCAGCCGGTCCATGTCCACCCCGTAGGCCCCGAACTTGGAGCCGGGACCCGTTCTGCCCCACGGATATTTGATGACGGCGTCCAGGGCGGCCCGGGTCGGGTTGAGCCCGAAACTGAGGCCCTCATCATCGAACACCTTGGGTTCGAGCCGGGTGAGGATGCGCAGGTTCTGCGCGTTGCCCTCGAAACCGCCGTGCGTGTCGGCGAATTGGTCGAGGGCCTTCTCGCCATTGTGCCCGTAGGGCGGGTGCCCGATGTCGTGGGCGAGTCCGGCCAGGTCCACCAGGTCGGGATCGCAGCCCAGGCTGTCGGCGATGCTGCGGCCGATCTGGGCGACCTCCAGCGAATGGGTGAGCCGGGTGCGCGGGGTGTCGCCGTCGCGCGGGCCCATGACCTGGGTCTTGTCGGCGAGCCGCCGCAGCGCGGCCGAATGCAGCACCCGGGCCCGGTCGCGCGAGAATTCGCTGCGCCGGGCCGGGCACGGCGACCAGCTCAGTCCGGCCGTGTGCTCGGTCTCGGGAACCATGCGTTCCCGGTCGGCCTCGGTGTAGACCCGGTCATAGTCGATGCGTGCGTTCATTGCTCACTGATCCGCCGTGTATTTGAAGTCCGCCGAGAAATGGGTCAGCTGATACCAGAGCAATGCGAAGGTCTCCCGGAAGATCCCGTGCGCCTGCGATTCCCGCGTGTACACCGCGGGCCCGGTTCTGGTGGGCGCGGTCCAGGCCGACAACCCGGCGTCGCGCGCCATGGTGCGGGTGCGCAGCGAATGCCAGGGGTCGCTGACCAGCACCACCGACGATTTGCCGCGCGCCAGCAGCGCTCTCGACACCGCTTCCACGCTCTGCAGGGTGTCGGAACCGGTTTCGACGGCCAGGATCCGGTCCTCCGGCACGCCCTGGTCCTTCAGGTAGTTCTTGCCCGAGGCCGCCTCGGTGTAGTTGTCGCCGACCCGCTTGCCACCCACCGTCACGATCATGGGGGCGACCTGCTTGCGGAACAGCTTGTGCGCCTGGTCCAGTCGCGCTTCGAACACCGACGACGGGGTGCCGTCGTACTGGGCCGCGCCCAGCACCACGATGGCGTCGGCGTGGGTGTAGTCGTCGATGCGGGCTACCTGCCACACGTGCAGGGCGGTGCCGCCCACCACGACCAGGCCCATCAGCACCCCGCCGACCAGCAGCCGGCGCACCCAGCGCAGCGTGCCGCCACCGCGTTCGGAGGCGGTGGATGCGGCCATGTCCGGTGCCGGCCAGTCCGGTTCGGCTCGGTGGTTGCGGAGTCTCACCAACCGCGTTGCCGCCATTCGGGCAGCTGCGGGCGCTCGGCGCCGAGGGTGGTGTCGTCGCCGTGTCCCGGATACACCGCGGCATCGTCCGGATAGCGGTCGAACAGTTTGGTCTCGACGTCGCCGAGCAGCGAGGTGAACTGCTCCGGCGACTGGGTCCGGCCCACGCCGCCCGGGAACAGCGAGTCACCGGTGAACAGGTGGACGCCGCCCGCGCCGTCGGTCAACGCCAGCGCGACCGAGCCGGGGGTGTGCCCGCGCAGGTGGATGGCCTCCAGGACGAGGTCGCCGACGTGGACCTTGTCGCCGTCGGCCAGCAGCCGGGCCGGGGGCACCGGCAGCGGCGCGGCGTCCAGCTCGTGCGCGGCGGTCGGAATGTCGGTGGCCGACACCACATCCGGGAGCGCGAACCAGTGGTCCCGGTGCTGATGGGTGGTGACGATGAGCTCCACCCGGCCGGGCGCCTCCTGGCCGATGAGCTCGAGGATCCGCTCGGCCTCGTTGGCGGCGTCGATCAGCAGGGTCGCGCCGGTGGCGGTGCACTGCACCAGATAGGTGTTGTTGTCCATGCCACCGACCGACATCTTCACGATGCGCGCGCCCGGAACCTCACGCTGCTGCGGATTGGAGCCGGGCGAGACGTGGCCCGTGTAGGGCGAATCGATGGTGATCACGTCACCGATCGTAGTCATGGCTTCCGACACAGTGTGCAGAAGAAACCGACCCTCCGCGTTCCACAGTTAGATTCGACGCATGCGGCCATCGAAGCAGCTGTCCCTCCTCGTGACCGGTCTGCTCGCGGCCCTGGCCCTGCTCGGCGGGCACGCCGCGCCGGCCGCGGCCGAGACGCCCCTGCGACTGCCCGGCTATGTCACCGACAAGGCCGGGGCGCTGGACCGCGGGCAGACCGCGGAGCTGCAGCAGGCCATCGACGCGCTGTACTCGCGCGGCCACGAGCGGCTGTGGGTCGTCTACGTGCGCGACTTCAGCGGGATGGACTCGCACGCCTGGGGTGAGCAGACCGCGAAACTGTCCGGGTTCGGGGATCGCGACGTGCTGCTGTCGGTGGCCGTCGACGATCGGGCGTACGCGTTCACCGGGACCGTGCCGCAGTCGGTCAGCGACAAGGAACTCGACCGGCTGCTCACCGACCGGGTCGAGCCGAAGCTGCGCGACGGGAACTGGGCCGGGGCCGGGCTGGCCACGGCGACCGGGCTCTCGGACGCCATGAGCGGATCCGGCGGCATCGGGCTGTTCCCGATACTGATCATCGCGCTCCTGGTGGCGCTGGCGGTGCTGGGCATCTGGTGGTGGTCGAAGCGACGCAAGACGCGGCGGGAACGCTCGGTCATGGAGTCGGCGCGCAAGACCGATCCGACCGACACCCGGGCACTGGAGTCCCTGCCGCTGGTCGTCCTGGACGCCCTGTCCAAGGAGACGCTGGTCGACACCGACAACGCCATTCGCACCAGTACCGAGGAATTGCGGCTGGCCACCGACGAATTCGGAGCCACCGCCACCGCACCCTTCACCGCCGCCCTGGAGGGCGCGAAACGGGCGCTGGCCAAGGCGTTCTCGATCCGCCAGCAACTCGACGACGACATCCCCGAGACCCCGGATCAGCAGCAGCGCATGCTGATCGACCTGGTCAGCAGCTGCGGCAGCGCGAATCGGGACCTCGATGCCAAGGTCGGCGAATTCGACGCCATGCGCAATCTGCTCATCAATGCCGGGGAGCGGCTGGACGCGCTGACCCGCGACCTGATCGAGCTGACCGCCCGGGTGCCCGGTTCGCGGACCAAGCTCGCGGCGCTGGTGGCCGCGCATCCCGCGTCGGTGCTCGCACCCATCCACGACAACGTGAGCATGGCGAGCGAGCGAATCGGATTCGCGGAGAAGACGATCGCCGACGGGCGGGCCGCGGCCGCCAAACCGGTCGGGCAGCAGGGCGCGGCGGTCTCCGATATTCGCGCCGCCGAATCGGCCGTGGACGCGGCGCGCACGCTGTTGGACGCGGTCGATTCGGCCGCCACCGATATCGAGCAGGCGCGGGCCGGGCTGTCGGCCGTGATCGAGGAACTGCGCGGCGATCTGGCCACCGCCGACGGACTGTCGGAGCACGGCGGCACCGATCTGCCCGCCGCGACGGCCGCCGCGCGCACGGCTCTCGATCAGGCCACGGCCGATGGGGCCACCAATCCGCTCGGGGTCTTCCGGCAGGCCGTCGCCGCCGACGCCGCGCTGGATCAGGCGATCGCCGCGGCCGGTGATCGCAAGCGGGCGGCCGATGACTTGCGTCGCCGTCTCGATCGGACGCTGACCGCGGCCCGCAGCCAGGTCAATGCCGCCGCCGACTACATCAGCACCCGGCGCGGCGGGGTCGACGCCGAACCGCGCACCCGGCTCGCGGAGGCTCAGCGCAGTCTGGAGCAGGCCGATCAGCTCGCCGCCTCGAATCCCGAACAGGCTCTCCAAGCCGCCCAGCGCGCCGTCGAACTCGGCGCTCGCGCGCTGCACACCGCGCAGGCCGCGGTTCAGGAATGGCACGCCCAGCAGCAGCAACGCGTGACGCCCCGCGGCTCCCAGACCGGGGCCATCCTGGGTGGAATCCTCATCGACAGCATGCTGCGCGGCATGGGTAACGAATACCGCCGCGGCGGGGGCAGTTTCGGAGGTGGGGGCCGCAGCTACGGCCCCGGATCCTTCGGCGGTTCCGACGGCTCCCGGCGGATCAGCCGGGGCGGCCGGTTCTGAGGGTTCGGCTCACCGGAGGCGAGCCGAACCCGGCGCACTCACCAGCCGGAGCCGGTCCCACCCGAACCCGTGTTGGCCACGATGGTGCCGATGACCATCTGCGCGAGCCCCGCGATCAGGCTGAGAATTCCCATGGTGTCCTCCGACTTCCGCTTTCCTCACCGACTGTCCGGTGTAGCAGTGAACCTAATCCGGCAAACTTGAGAAAGTGGCTCATTTCAGAACATTTCCCACTGTGTGCCACCCGTGGTCATGATTCAGCTACTGCCCGGGGCGCTAGAGCCAGCCGAGACGCTCGGCCGCCCGGACGGCTTCGGCGCGCGTGCGGGTGCCCGTTTTGCCGATGGCGGAGGACAAATGGTTGCGGACCGTGCCCTCGGACAGGTGCAGGAGTTTGGCGATGGCGCCCGCGGTCGCGCCGTCGGCGGCGGCGGCGAGAACCTCGCGTTCCCGGGCGGTGAGGGGTGAGGTTCCGGCCGTGAGGGTTTCGGTGGCCAGAGCCGGGTCGATGACGCGCAGGCCCATATGGACGCGGCGGACGGCGTCGGCCAGTTCCCGGGCGGGGGTGTCCTTGACGACGAACCCGGAGGCGCCGGCGTCGATGGCGCGGCGCAGGTAGCCGGGGCGGCCGAAGGTGGTGACCATCAGGATGCGCACGGCCGGGTGGGCGGCATGCAGCTGGGCGGCGGCCGAGATGCCGTCCAGGCCGGGCATTTCCACGTCCAGCAGGGCCACATCGGGGGTGGTGCGCTCGACGGCGGCGAGCACCTCGTCACCGCGCCCGACCTCGGCGACGACGTCGAGGTCGGGTTCCAGGCTCAGCAGGGCCGCGAGGGCGCCGCGGACCAGAGCCTGGTCGTCGGCGAGCAGCAGTTTGATCATTCCGGCTCCTTGATCGTCTCCGGGAAGCTTGCCAGCACCCGGAAGCCGCCGTCCGGGCGCGCGCCCAGGGTGAGTTCACCGCCGGTGGCCCGCACCCGCTCGCGCAGTCCGGACAGGCCGGACCCGGTGCGGGCCGAGTCGCGCGGGCCCACACCGTCATCGGCGATCTCGATGCTGTCCGGGGTCACCCGCACCCAGCAGTGCGCCGCGCCGCTGTGCCGCACCACATTGGTGACGGCCTCGCGCAGCACCCAGCCGAACACGACGCTGTGCCTCGACGGCAGTTCGCCGGGATCCGGGAGCACGGCCTCGATCTCGGCGGCGTTCAGCGCGGTGCGGGCATTGGTCAGCTCGCCGGCCAGCGAAACCGCCCGCAGCCCACCGACGGTGGAGCGCACCCCGGCCAGCGCTTCCCGCGCCAGCTGCTCCACATCGGCCATCTCCGTCTTCGCGCGCTCGGGGGCGACGTCGATGAGCCGTTGCGCCAGTTCGGTTTTCACGGTGATGACGGTCAGCGAGTGGCCGAGGATATCGTGCACGTCGCGCCCGACCCGCAGCCGCTCCTCCGCCACGGCCAGTTCGGTGATCTGCCGCCGCGCGATGTGCAGTTCGTGATTGCGTTGCAGGATCACCCGGATCCCGCCGACCGCGAAGGCCGCCAACACGATCGACTGCATCAGCGAGTACGCGGGCGGCTGCCCGGTAAGCAGTTGCGGCACGACCGCGAACACGACGATCAACGCCAGTTCGAGTGGGACCGCCCGCCGCACCGGCAGCGAGAACGCGATGTAGGAGGCCACGTAGACGCTCGAACCGAGTATCTGCGAGTGCAGGGTAGCCGCCCCGGCCGCGATCAGCGCGGCCTGCACGGCCAGCGATCCGGCCACCATCGGCCAGGGCGGTCGCGGCGGCCAGCCCTGGTCGGACCGGCCGCGCACCAGCAGCCAATAGGACGCGACATAGGCGATGCCGAAGGCGACGATCACCGCGATCGTGTACGCGCGGGCCACCGGGTCCTCGAGCTGCCAGCCCTGCCGCAACGGGTCGAACAGGTACACCGCCCACACGGCCGCGAGCAGCGTCCCGAACCGTCGCCGCCGCCGAATACCCGCCTCTTCCGCGTCCACACCGCGGGACGCTACCCGAGCCCATGCCGATCGTCGCCGGTCAGCGCGCGGCCGTACGGCGGATCCGGACGGCATCGCAGCGCTCAGGGGCGGCATCGGGGCAGCCGGCAGCACCGGCCCGTGGCAACGCGGCACAAGCCATACGCGGTGAGGTTCATACGAATACCGTCACCCGCCGCGACCTGCCACGCATCCTCGGTTCGTCACTGTCCGCCCATGACGGATGTCATGGGCGAGGCCACGATCAGGCGGTGACGGTGACGCTGTGCAGACCGCCCGGGCCGATCGGGAACGGCGGGCGCTCCTCGGCGTCCTGGACCTCGCCGGAACGGCTGATGGCGCGGGCCTGAATGGTGTGGGTGCCCGGCGGCACGTCGACGATGGTGCGCCAGCGCCGCCAGGCCGCGGGGGCCAGTTCGGAGCCGAGTTCCACCGGCAGCCAATCGGTTTCGCCGATCCGGATCTCCACCCCGGCGACCCCCTGCGGCGGGGCCCAGGCGACCCCCGCGATGGTGAACTTGCCGCCGCCCGCGCCGCCGCCGGAGGCGACGTCGATGCGGGCCTGCGGCCGCACCCACAACGGTTCGGCGGGCCAGCCGCGTTTCCACCAGTAGTCGACGTCGCTGTCGTCGGTGAGCTCGAGTTCGCCGACCCATTTCGCGCCCGAGTACTGGCCGTAGATGCCGGGCACGAAAACCCGTGCGGGGAAACCGTGTTCGGGCGGCAGCGGTTCCCCGTTCATGCCGATGACCAAGTAGCCGGGCCATTCGCCGGTGCGCAGCGGTTCCAGCGGCAGCGAGATGGTGTAGCCGTCGACGGCGCGGGTGACCAGGCGGGTCGCACCGGATTCGGGGACGGCGTGGTCGAGCAGGGCGCTCAGCGGGACGCCGAGCCAGCGGGCATTGGCGCACCGGCCGGAGCCGACGGTGTTGTGCACACACACCATGACGGCGTCGAATTCGACGGCCTGCTCGGCCAGATCGGCCAGCGACAGCCGCAGCTGGTGGGCGACCCGGCCGCCGATGGACAGCCGCCAGTCGGCGGGATCGATGCGCGGGGCCCGCGAATTCACGTCCGCCACATAGAATCTGCTCGCGGGCGTGATGAGCGGGGTCAGGCCCGGTTCGCTGCCGATGCCGTCCTCGGGGACGGGGACGTGCGCGCCCATCGGGCCGACCCGGCGGGCCCGTTCCCGGTGCCGCTGATCCTCGCGTCGCACCAGCGTCTCGGCGGCGGCGATCATGCCGGTTCCCGCTGCGGCCCACAGCAATCCGTGCCCGGACGGCTTGCGCAGCCCGGCGCGCAGCACGGCCGCGGCGGCCACCGCGCCGAGCGCTCCCGGCACCGAGCGGTCGGTGCTGCGCAGGGCCGCGGCCGCGGTGGCGGCCCCGAACACGGCGGCCGCGGGGGTCCGCAGTCGCGGGGGGAGCAGTGCCGTGCCGACGGCAGCGCCCACACCCCAGAGCGCGACACCGAGCCGGGTCATCTCCTTGTCATGGTCCCCGGCCTGCGCCACCATGGTCTCGACCACCTGCACGGGCGCGTAATCCGCGGCCAGCCGCCCGATTCCGTCGAGCATGGAGCCGCCGCGCGCCGCGGCGAGCAGCTCGCCCGCGCCGAGCGCGCCCACCCCCACCGCGACCGCGTGCAGCAGCCCCTTCTTGCCCGCCGTCCCCTTCTCCGACACTTGTCCGAACCTTCCGTAGCCGACCGGGTTTCCGGGCCCATTGTTCCCCAGCCGACCCGCTCGCGGCCAGGATCAGCGGGCCAGATACGCCGCGACCAGGGGGCCGATCACCTCCCACGCCTCCGGGGTGGTGAGCCGGTTGTGCCCGAATTCGACGGGGCGGTCGTCGATCCGGCCCGCGATGTAGGGCCGCCAGGTGCTGACATTCGGGATGGGCTCCGGGTTGCCGGTGGCGGCGATGAACAGCAGGTCGCCGTCGAAGACCTCGTGCTCGTGGGCGGCGATCTGACGCAGCAGATGACACATGTCCCCGTAGACGTTCTCCAGTTCGGTTGCGGAGAAACTGATTCCGGTCGACTCCAGCAGTTCGGCCGCGCGGTCGGCGGTGAGGTCGTCGAGTCCGGCCGGGACGTCGATGCCACCGAATTCGGCCAGCAGCAGCGACAACGGCGGAATGGCGGTGTCGTCCGGCACGGCGACGTCGGCGCGGGAGTCGAGCATGATCAGCGCGGGCACCTCCGCGCCCCGGCGGCGCAGTTCGACGGCCGTGGCGTGGGCCAGCGGACCGCCCGCCGAGTAGCCGAGCAGCTGGTAGGGGCCGTCGGGCTGCACGCGAAGGATCTCCTCGGCATAGCGCACGGCCAGGTCGCGCACGGTGCGGTCGGCCGTCCCGCCGTCGGTCACGCCCGGGGACTGGATGCCGTAAATGGGGTGCGCGCCGTCGATGTGGCGAACCAATCCGCCGTAGCACCAGGCCAATCCGATGGCCGGATGCACACAGAACAGGGCGGGACCCTCACCCTGTGGGCGCATGGGCAGCAGGACCCGCATCGACTGCTCCACGCCCGGTTGCGCCGCGGCTTCGCCGAGGCGTCGCGCCAGCGCGGCGGGGGTGGGATCGAGGAACATCCATTGCAGTGCCATCGGAATGCCGGTCGCCTCCCGCACCTGGGTGACGACGCGGACCGCGCCCATCGAGGTGCCGCCGATATCGAAGAAGTTGTCGTCCACGCCGACTCGCGGAGACTCCAGCACGGTTTCGAAGGCGGCGACGAGGATGCGTTCCTCCTCGGTTCTCGCGGCGCGATACCCGCGGTGGACCGGAGTCGGCGCCGGGTGGCTCGGCTCCTCGTGGGCGGTCGCCGTCAGCGCCGGCAGTCCAGCCCCGGCGACCTCGATGGTGCCGACCGCCGCCAGCGGATCGGCCGTCATGGCGTCGAGGATCGCGAGGAAGCCGTCCGCCATGGCCGCGGCGGTGGAGCGGTCGAACAGGTCGGTGGCGAAGGTGAGGGAGGCGGTCATGCCCGCGGGCTCCCCCTCGGTCCCGAACTGTTCGGCCAGCATCCATTCCAGATCGAACTTGGAACCGGGCGCGGGCGCGTCGAGCGGGCGGACCGCCAGGCCCGGCAGTTCGGTGCGCTCGGTCTGCACGTTCTGGAAGGCCAGCAGCACCTGGAACAGGGGGTGGCGGTCGGTGGAGCGGACCGGGGCCAGCGCCTCCACCAGTCGTTCGAACGGCAGGTCCAGATTGCCGTAGACGGCCAGGTCGGCGCGGCGGACCGCGTCGAGGGTGGCAGCGAATCCGGCGGCGGGATCGACCTGCGATCGCAGCACCACCGTATTCACGAACATGCCCACGAGGTCGTCGAATTCGCCGTCGCCGCGACCGGCGACCACCGAGCCGAGGGCGATGTCCGGGTGACCGGACATCCGCGCCAGCAGCACCGCGAGGGCGGCGTGCACCACCATGAACGGGGTCGCGCCGTGGGCGCGGGACAACCGCTGCACGCGGTCTTGAACGGTTGCGGGAACGGTGAATTCGATGCGATCGCCGTTACCGGACGGCAGGGTCGGGCGGGGGCGGTCGGTGGGCAGGGCGTGGACCTCGGGCAGACCAACCAGGGTGGTGCGCCAGAACTCCAGCTGCCGACTCGCGAGACTGTCGGGATCGCTCTCCGCGCCCAGCAGTTCGTGCTGCCACAGGGCGTAGTCGGCGTACTGCAGCGGCAGCGGCGTCCAGGCGGGCGCGACGCCCGCGGTGCGAGCGGCGAACGCGTACACGACATCTCGGGCCAAGGGAGCCATCGACCAGCCGTCGGCCGCGATGTGGTGGACCGCCAGCGCCAGCACGGTGCGTTCCGGCCCGACGTGGAGGACGCACACACGCAGCGGGGTTTCGCGGGTGATGTCGAAGCCCCGCGACAGCTGGGTGATCAGCGCGGCATGGATGCCGTCCGCGGTGACGTCGAGTTCGGTGATCGGCGTGGAACCCGGTGTCGGCGGCAGAATCCGCTGGTCCGGCAGGCCGTCGGGGCCGGCGGGGTAGATCGTGCGCAGCGTCTCGTGCCGGGCCACGACATCATCGATCGCGGCGCGGAGGGCCGGGACATCGAGCGCACCGTCGATGTCGAAGGCGCCGGGGATGTTGTAGAGCGGTGAGCCCGGGTCGTATCGATTGAGGAACCACATGCGCTGTTGTGCCGCCGAGAGCGGGATCCGCGCCGGGCGCGGGCGCGGTCCGGGGCGCGGGCGGTCGGACGCGGCGCCCGCCGCCACGAGGGCGGCCAGCTCGGCCACGGTCGGGGCGTCGAAGAGCGCCCGCACCGGCACGGCGGCGTCCAGGGCGGCGCCGATCCGGGCCACGACCCGGGTCGCGATCAGCGAATTGCCGCCGAGCGCGAAGAAATCGTCGTCGCGCCACACCCGATCGATGCCGAGCACCTCGGCGAACGCCGCCGCCACCGCGGTCTCCACCGGCCCTTCGGGCGCCAGGTGAGCGCGGGCCTCCTGCTGCGGGGCGGGCAGGGCGTCCAGGTCCAGTTTGCCGTTGGCGGTGCGCGGCAGCTCCGGAAGCACCATGACCGCGGTGGGCACCATGTAGGACGGGAGTCGTTGCGCGGCGGCCTTCTTCAACACGGCCGGCACCGGCTCGGCACCGGGCGCGGCGACCACGTAGGCGGCCAGCAGGCCACCGTGGCCGTCGTCGCGCACCACCGCGACCGCCCGCGCGACCGACGGGTCGGCGGTCATGGCCGCCTCGACGTCGCCGAGTTCGATGCGCAGGCCACGCAGTTTGACCTGGGTGTCGGTGCGGCCCAGGTACTCCAGGTTCCCGGCGCGGCGGCGCACGAGGTCGCCGGTGCGGTACATACGCTCCCCCGGCACGCCGTGCGGGTCGGCGACGAAGCGGGCGGCGGTCAGGTCATAGCGGCCGAAATAGCCTCGGGCCAGCGGGATTCCGGCCAGATACAGTTCGCCGACCACGCCGTCGGGGACCGGGCGCAGCCGCTCGTCCAGGACGAGGGCCCGCACACCGGGCGCGGGGATACCGATGGTGATCGGTTCACCGGAGCGCACCGCCCCGCCGACGGCCCACACGGTCGCCTCGGTCGGGCCGTAGTCGTTGAAGTGGTTGCGGCCCTCGGCGGCCCACGCCGTCACCAGCTCGGGCGGGCAGGGCTCGCCGCCGGTGACGATCAGGCGCAGGTCGTCCAGGCCGGTGGGGTCCACGGTGGCCAGGGCCGACGGGGTGAGGGCGATGTGCGAGACGCGTTCCCGGGACAGCAGTTCCCCGAGTTCGAGTCCGGCGAAGACGGTGGGCGGTGCCACGACCAGGGTGGCGGCCGCACCGACGGCCATGAGCAGTTCCACCACCGAGGCGTCGAAACTGGGTGATGCGACGTGCAGGACGCGGGAGTCGGGGGTGATCTCGTCCCGCTCCCGCTGGGCGGCAGCCAGATTCGCGAGACCCGCGTGGGACACCACCACGCCCTTGGGTGCGCCGGTCGATCCCGAAGTGAAGATCACGTACGCGGGATCGGCCGTGTTCCCGAGGATTTCGGTGAGTTCGGGCGGGTTCTCGTCGGCGTCAGGCTCGTCCAGGCACCACCAGTGCACGGTGTCGGGCAGGCGGTGACGCTGGTCGGTGACGGTGAGACCGAGCTGCACGCCGGACACGTCGATGATGCGGGCGATGCGGTCGGGCGGGTAGGCCGGGTCCACGGGGACGAAGGCCGCGCCGGTGCGCGCGACGGCCCAGACCGCCACCACCGATTCGATGGAGCGCGGAATGCCCACGGCCACCAGGGTTTCCGGGCGGGCGCCTGCGGCCGCGAGCCGTCGGGCCACCTGGTCGGCGCGAGCATCGAGTTCACGGTAGGTCAGGCTCCGGTCGCCGCAGACCACGGCGATGCCGTCCGGGTTGGCTGCGACGGCGTCGGCCATGATGTCGGCCAGGGTGCGCGGGGGTGTCACCGGGGCGCGGCCGCAGCCGAGCCGGTCCTGCTCCGCGGGGGTGAGCAGGTCCAGATCGCCGACCGGGCACGGGGATTCGGTCGTGATCTCACCCAGCAGGTGAACCAACCGGTCGGTGAAGTCGGTCATGGTGGCGGCGTCGAACAGGTCCGTGGCGTAGCAGCAGCGCAGATCCAGGCCGTCGGCATCGCCGATTACGGTGAGGCTCAGGTCGAATCGGCTGTTGGTCTGCGGCAATTCGAGCGGGGCCACGGTCAGTTCGGGCAGGCGCAGTTCCGGCATGGGCAGGTTCTGGAACACCAGCATGACCTGGACCAACGGATGGCGGGCCTCCGAGCGGGCCGGGGACAGCACCTCGACGAGCCGCTCGAACGGCACGTCGGCGTGCTCGAAAGCCGCCAGATCGGTTTCGCGCACGCGATCCAGCAGCGCCCCGAAATCCTCGGCGGACCGCACCTCGGTGCGCAGGACCAGCGTGTTCACGAACATGCCGACCAGGTCGTCGAGTTCACGCACGCCGCGGCCCGCGACCGGGGTGCCGACCACGACATTGCCGGTCCCGCCGAGCCGGGCCAGCAGCACGGCCAGGGCCGCGTGCACCACCATGAACGGCGTCGCCCGATGCTCGCGGGCGTAGCGGTCGATCGCGTCGCTCACGGTGCGGTCCACGCGGGCAGTGCATTCGGCCGCCTGATGCGAGGCGCGGGCCGGGCGCGGACGGTCGGTCGGCAGCTCCAGATGATCCGGCACCCCGGCCAGCGTGTCCGACCAGTAGGCGACCTGCCGGGCGGCCAGCGAACGGGCATCCTCCTCGTCGCCCAGCCGATCCCGCTGCCACAGGGTGTAATCCGCGTACTGCACCGGCAGCGGCTCCCGGGTGGGGACCTCACCGGCCGCCCGAGTCGCGTAGGCGGCGGCCACATCCCGGGTCAGCGGGGCCATCGAGAATCCGTCGGTCGCGATGTGATGCGCGACGAGGACGACGACGTGGTCGTTCACTTCACCGGCGGAGGTGTCGATCCGGAAGACGCGAACGCGCAGGGGGACAGCGGCCGTGACGTCGAAGCCGTCGCCGATGGTTTCCGCGACCACCGTGGGCAGTGCGTCCGGGGTCACCGGAATCGGCTCGAGGTCGAGGGGGACCTCGTCGGTGTCGACGACGCGCTGCATGCCGATGCCGTCGATGTCGGGGTAGACGGTCCGCAAGGTTTCGTGGCGGTCCAGCACGTCGTGGAGGGCGGCGCGCAGGGCGGCATGGTCGAGGTGGCCCGTCAGCCGCAGGGCCACCGGCACGTTGTAGGCCGGGGATGCCGGGTCGAAGCGGTTCACGAACCACATGCGCTGCTGCGCCGGGGAGAGCGGAACCAGGGCGGGGCGCTCGGTCCGGGTCGGAGCCGGTGCGGCGGTATCTGATTCGGTGGCGGTCAGGCGGTCAGCCAGTTCGGCGACGATCGGGGCCTCGAACAGCAGGCGGACGGGGACCGTGCGGTCGAGGTGCGCGGCCAGGCGGGCGGCGACGCGGGTCGCGATGAGGGAATCCCCGCCGAGGGCGAAGAAGTCGTCGCGAGCGCCGACGCGATCCAGGCCCAGCACCTCGGCGTAAGTTTCGGCGACGGTGAGCGCCAGGCCGGTGGGCTCGATGTAGTCCGCCTGTGCCAGAGCGGGTTCCGGGAGGGCGCGCAGGTCCAGCTTGCCCGTCCGGGTGCGGGGTAGCTCCGGAAGGATCTGCAGGCTCGAGGGGATCAGGTAGCGCGGCAGCCGATCCGAGGCCCAGGCCAGCAGGTCCGGCACCGGGATCGGAGCGTCGACGGTGACGTACGAGCACAGCGACATCGCCCCGGCCGGGTTCCGGCGGGCCACCGTCACCGCGGCGTCGACGCGCGGATGGGTGAGCAGGACGGCGTCGACCTCTTCCGGCTCCACGCGGATGCCGCGGATCTTGACCTGGTGGTCGGTGCGGCCCAGGTACTCGAAACCCGCTGCGGTGCAGCGCATCAGGTCGCCGGTGCGGTACATGCGTCGACCGGCGTTGAAGGGATCGGCGACGAACCGGCTCGCGGACAGCGCCGCGCGGCTCGCGTAGCCACGGGCCAGCCCCGGTCCGCTCACGTACAGCTCACCGATCGCGCCGAGCGGCACCGGTCGCAGCCAGCTGTCGAGGACCTGCATGGTCGTGCCGGGGACCGGTGCGCCGATGAGCGTCGTGGTGTCGGGTGTCATCGGGTCGCCGAAGCTCGCGGCGATGGTGGTTTCGGCCGGGCCGTAGGAGTTCACCAGTGCGCAGTCGGCGCCGAAGCGGGTCACCAGGGCGGGCGGGCAGACCTCGCCGCCCATGATGACGGTGCCGACACCCATCAGGTCAGCGTGGTCGAGGGTGCCGAGCATGCTCGGCGTGCTGACCAGATGGGTGGCGACTCCCGCCCTGATCGCCGCGGCCAGTTCGGCCCCGGCGCTCGCTTCCTGCGGGGCGACGAGCAGCGTCGCCCCGGCGGTGAACGTGGACATCCACACCAGCATCGCGGCGTCGAAAGCCGGATTCAGGCAGTGCAGGACGCGCGCGTCACGATCGATCCCGCCGCGTCGCCGGGTCTCGGCCACCATGTCCACGAGACCGGCGTGCGACACCACGACGCCCTTCGGCGTGCCGGTGGAACCGGAGGTGAACACGACATAGGCCGCGTGCTCCGGGAGCAATTGCGCGGTGCGATCCGCGTCGGTGACGGCCTCGGCGGACAGCGCGGCACACTCGGCGGCGAACTGTTCGTCATCGAGCCGCAGCCACGAGACCTTGGCGGGCAGATCGGTCTGATCGACGCTGGTAACACCCAGCACCGCACCGCATTCCGCGGCGACGACACGCGTCCGGGCGGCGGGCTGGGTGATGTCGACCGGGACGAAGGCCGCACCGGTCTTCGCGATGGCCCACACGGCGACCATCGACTCGATCGACCGCGGCAGGGCGACCAGCACGGTCCGCTCCGGTCCCGCTCCCCCGGCGATCAGCCCGCGCGCCAACCGATTCGCCGCGGCATCCAGTTGTCCGTAGGTGAGTTCGCGAACATTCCGGCCGAGCCGAGCACCCGCGGACCGGTCCGCACCCACTGCGGCGGAATCCGATGCGGTGTTATCCGTTCCGGCATCGGCGGATGCGGTGTCGTCCACCACGGCGGCCGGCGAGGAGGCATCGCGGATCGCGACCGCGTCCGGGGAGGCGCTGGAACCCAAGAGGTCCGGTAGCAGGCGAGGCGCGCCCGCGGGCAGGCCGTGGCGGATCGCGGCATCGGCGTCCGGGGACGCGCCGGTGAGCGTCGCGACGCGATGGGTCGACGGTCCGGTCAGCGCGACGAGGAGGCGGGACAGGGACTCGGCGAGCGAATCGGCCTGGGCAGCATCGAAATAGCGGGGTGAGCGGGTGAGTTCGAGACGCAGGCCGTCCTTGGCGTAGGCGGCCAGCGAGAGCGGGTAGTGGGTGCCGTCCTGGGCGCGCAGGTTGGTGACGGCGAGGTCGGCGTGGCGGGTGGCGGCGGCCAGGGTGGCCGCGTCCACCGGATAGGACTCGAAGACCGTTGCCGTGTCGAAGAGCTGGCCGCCGCCGGTGGCGGCATGGATCTCGTCCAGGCCGAGGTGCTGGTGTTCGGCCAGGGCGGCCTGCTCGTGCTGGACGCGGGTGAACAGGTCGGCGATGGATTCGGCCGGGTTCAGGGTGATCCGGACCGGGACGGTGTTCACCAGCATGCCGACCATGCGATCGGAGCGGGGGAGCTCGGGGGGACGGCCCGACACCGTGGCGCCGAAGACGATGTCCGTGGCCCCGGTCCGCTCGGCCAGCAGCAGCGCCCAAGCGGCCTGGACCAGCGTGTTGACGGTGACCTGGCAGGCGGCGGCGGTGCGGCGCAGAGCGTCGGGCAGGCCCTCGGGAAGCGGAACCTCGTGGGCGACCGGCGCGGTCGCGGCGGCGGCGCGCGGGGCGGTGGGTGCGATCAGGGTGGGACCGTCGAGACCCGCCAAGGCTTGGGTCCACGCGGTGCGCGCCTGTTCGGCGGGGCGGGCGGCCAGCCATTCGAGGTGGGTGCGGAACGGGACAGGGGTCGCGAAACCGGTGTCGTCACCGGAGGTTTCGTAGAGGCCGATGAGTTCCGCGAACAGCAGCGGCATGGACCAGCCGTCGAGGATCAGGTGGTGGTTGGTGATCACCAGGCGGAAACGGCGCTCGCCCGCCGCCAGGCACAGGAAGCGGATGAGGGGCGGGCGGTCCACCGCGAACGGGACGCGCAGTTCGGCCGCGGCGAGGGCGTCGAGCTCCTCGGGGGTCGCGCCGATCGCCTCGCGATACTCGCACGGCACCGCCACCTCGGCCGGAATCACCTGTACGGCACCGGCATCCGAGGCGATGAACCCCGCGCGGAGCACGTCGTGGCGGCGGACCAGGGCTTCGGCGGCGGCCCGCAGCCGGTCCGGATCGAGGTCGGCTTCCACGTCGATGATCGCCTGCACCGAATAGCCGTCCGAGCGGCCCTCGGCCAATTGGGCCTGGAACAGGAGGCCACGCTGCAATGGCGTCAGCGGCCAGGCGTCGGCGAGACGGCCGAGAGTCCGTTCCCAGGTGTCGATTTCGGGCTGCGAGACCTTCAGCAGGGGTAGGTCGGCGGGGGTCAGGCCACCGGCATCGGGTCGGCGGAGCAGCTCGGCGATCTCACCGAGAGCCGAAAGCCATTCGCGGGACAGTGTTTCCACGTCCTCGGCGGGGATCGCGCCGGAGGCGTACTGCCACATCGCGCGGATCCGTGGCCCGGCCGCCGACTCCAGGGTGACGGCATCCACCGACAGCACCGCCGCCAGCGGCATGGCCGGGTCGGCGTGGCCGCCCAGGCGGTCGCCGACCGCGATCGGCAGCCAGTCGCCCTCGATCTCGATATCGGGGATCTGGCCGAGGTAGTTGAAGCCGAGCTGCGGCTCCGGGAAGGCGGCCAGCTCGGACGCGGTCTGGGGGTTCAGATAGCGCAGCAGTCCGTAGCCGAGGCCACTGCGTGGCACGGCACGCAGCTGCTCCTTGACGTTCTTCAGCACCGATTCCACCGCGCGGAGGCCCGAATCACCATTCACGGCAACCGGTTCCAGCCGGACCGGCACCTGGGCGGTGAACCAGCCGACCGTCCGCGACAGGTCCGCTCCCGCGACCGCGGTCTCGTCACGACCGTGCCGCTCCACCGTGACCACGGTGCTCGCGGCCTCGGTTTCACCGCGCCCGGCGCGCCAGCGGGCGAGCGCCACGGTCAAGGCGGCCAGCAGGGCGTCCTCGACGCCACAGCGATAGGTTCCGGCGAGCCGTGTGACAAGAATCGACGAGACGTCCTCCGGCACTTCGAGATCGATGCGGGCGGCGGTGCGGTGCGTGTCCACCGCCGAGTCCAGCGCACGCAGCCCGATCGGAGCGCCCGCGGCCAGTACGTCACGCCAGTATCCGAGTTCTCGCCTCGGCCACGGCAAGTCCACCACCGCCTCGTCCGAGTGGTCCGTGCCGTGAGCACCGACGTTCGCCACGGCGGCCAGCGCGTGCGACCACGTGCGCATCGACGTCCCCGTCTCGCGCAGTTCCGGCCGGGTACCGGAGGCGGCCTGCGCCCAGGCGGACATCAAGTCGGGCAGCAGGATTCGCCACGACACCGCGTCACAGGCCAGGTGGTGGACGGCGATCGCCAACCGTCCCGAGCGACCGGCACCCGCGTCCAGCCAGGTCAGGGCCAGCATCGACCCCGAGCGCGGATCCAGCCGGTTGACGGCCGCCGCCAAGGCGCGATCGATCGCGGCGGCGGTGATCACGACCTCGGCTTCCGGCTCGCCGTGCCCGTCGCCCGGGATGCGTCGCACCGCGGCACAGTCGATTCGGGTCAGCAGGGTCGCCGCGTCGACGGTCTCCGGTGGGGTGACGTCCAATCGCAGCCCGTCATCGGTGTGGACGACGCGGGCCCGCAGCATGTCGTGGCGGTCGAGCACCGCTTGCACGGCGGCGAGCACCATCGCGGGTTGGGCCCCGACCGGGACCTGGACCACCATCGACTGGGCGAAGTGCCGCCAGCCGGGACGGCTCAGCAGCCAGGATGCGACCGGCGTCAGCGGCAGCCGGCCGACGCCACCGCCGGGGAGTTCGGCAAGCCGCTCGTGGCGATCCTCCAGATGCGTGACCACGGCCGCCAGACCCGCCGGGGTGCGATGCTCGAACACCTCGCGGGCCGAGAAGACCAGGCCCGCCGCGCGGGCGCGCGAGACCAGGGTGATGGCCATGATCGAGTCGCCGCCCAGGGCGAAGAACGAGGTGCCCGGGCCGACCTCGGGAATGCCGAGGACCTCGGCGAACAGCGTGCACAGCGCCCGTTCTGTCTCGGTGGCCGCCGCTGCGGCATCGACCGGTTGCGCCACAACGGGTTCCGGCAGCGCGCGCCGATCCACCTTGCCGTTCGCGGTGAGCGGCAGCGCGCCCAGCACGGTGACGGTCGCGGGCACCATGTACGGCGGCAGCCGGTGCGTGGCGTGATCCAGCAGCTCGGCCTCGGTGATCGCGTGCCCGGCGTGCGGCACCACGTACGCGGCCAGCACCGTGCCGCCGCCGGGGCCCGGACGCGCCACGGTCACCGCGATCTCCACCCCGGTGTGCGCGTTCAGCGCGGCGTCGATCTCGCCCAGCTCCACCCGCATACCGCGCAACTTGACCTGGAAATCACCGCGCCCCACATACTCGAGCACGCCGCGCTCGGTCCAGCGCACCAGATCCCCGGTGCGATACATGCGCGCCCCGGCCACACCGTCCGGCGCGGGCAGGAACCGTTCGGCGGTCAGACCGGGACGGCCCGCGTACCCGCGCGCCACCCCCGGGCCGCTCACATACAGCTCCCCCGCCACACCGATCGGCACCGGGCGCAGCCAACGGTCCAGCACCAGCATCCCCGCGCCCGGAATCGGATCCCCGAGACCGGACTCGACGCCCGCGACCAGACCGCCCGTGTAGGTGACCGCCACCGTGGTCTCGCTGGGCCCATACGAATTCAGCAGGTCCCGCCCGGTCCCGAAGCGCGCCACGATATCCGGCGGCGTCGGCTCACCACCCGAGGACACCGCGCGCACGCCGTCGAGCGCGTGCGACTCCAGCGTGGACAGCACAGCGGGGGTGGAACACACCTGCGTGATGCCGTAATCGCGGACCAGCCCGGCCAATTCGGCGCCGAGCACCGGATCCGGTTCGGCCACCACCAGCGTCGCGCCCGCGGCGAACGCCATCAGCCACTCCAGCACCGCCGCGTCGAAACTCGGGTTGAGGCATTGCAGGACACGGGAACCCGGATCCACCCGGTACGCGGACACGATGGCCGCGGCCAGACCGGCCAGACCGGAGTGGGTCACCACCACGCCCTTCGGCACCCCCGTCGACCCGGAGGTGAAGACCACGTAGGCAGGATTCTCGACCCGGGGGCGGCCTCGGAGCTCATCGGCGGTCAACGGCAGATCCGACAACACGGCGTCGTCGGAGGCCGCGCCGCCTCGCAGGAGATCATCCAGGGCGATCCACGGCATCGAATACGGCAGTCTCGCAGACGATTCCGAGAAGGCGAGACCGACCGTCGCGCCCGCTTCCACAGCGATGCCGGCCAGCCGGGCCGCGGGCAGGGCCGTGCCCACGGGCACGAACGCCGCACCGGTCTTGGCCACCGCCCACAATGCGACCACCGCTTCGATCGAGCGCGGCAGGGCCAGCAGGACCGTCGACTCCGGACCCAGGACGGGCACATCCGAGCCGGACTCGGCGGCGCGCAATATCCGGCGCGCCAACCGATTCGACAGCGCGTCCAACTCGCCGTAGGTCAGTCGCCGGTCGGCGGCCATGACCGCGATCGCGTCGGGACCCGCCCGGTGCAGACCGGCGGCCAAGATCTCCGGCAGCAGCCGCGGTTCGGGTGCGGTCATCCCGTGCGCGCCCGCCAGCAGCGGCTTCTCGTCCGCCACCGTGTAATCCAGTTCCTCCACAGGGGTCCCGGCCTCCGCCGACAGCAGCGAATCCAGCAGCGCGAGGAAACGGCGATGATGCCGAGCCAACGAATCCTCGTCGTACAACCGCGGATTCGCCGCGAAGTCGACATGGATCGGTGCGCCCGCCCCGTGCTGATAGAAGTTGACGAACAAATCCTCGATCGGCCCCGACGTCACCACGTGCAGGCTCGATTCGACGCCCTCGAAATCGATCCCGGCCGGGAACAACATGATGTTGATGACCGGCCCGATCATCCCCCGCCCGAACTCGGCCCGCCGTCCCCCGTCATCCCCGGCCCGGCCGACGTCATCGCCTCGCGAGCCGTCCTGGCGCATGTCCTCGTAGCGGAAGCGTTGGTGGCGTAGGGCTCCCGACGCCGCGACCCGGACCGCGTCCAGGACCTCGCCGACCCGCCCGGTGCGCGGCACCGGCACGCGCAGCGGCACCACATTGGCGATCATGCCGCCCGAGCGCCGCAGCACCGCGGTGGTGCGGCCGGAGACCGGCAGGCTCAGGACCACGTCCTCCGTCGCGGTCAGGCGGGCGTAGTAGAGCGCGACCGCCGCCATGACCACGGTCGCCGAACTGGTGTCGAAGCGGCGAGCGGCGGCTTCCAGCCGTGCCGCCGTGCCGTCGCCCAGGTGGGCGCGGGCCTCGCGCCCCAGCGCGCACGCCGGGGCGGTGGCCGCGACCAGGCTGCAACGGTCGGGCATGCCCGCGGTGGCCTCACGCCAATAGTGCTCGTCGGTGACGTACCGGGAGGACTCCCGGTACGCCATCTCCGCCTCGTGCACTTCCAACAGCGAGGCCGCGGTGCCGGGAGGCGCCGATTGCCCGCGCACCGCGGCGTTGTACAGCTCGGCGACCCGATACAGCATGGTCACCGAACCGAATCCATCGATGAGAAGGTGGTGAGCTCTGGTGTACCACAGGTGATGGGACTCCCCGACCCGGATCACCATTGATACCCCGGCGTTCGCGCCGAACAGGTCGATCGGCCGCGCCACGTCGGCGCGCATCCATTCCAGCGCCTCGGCGACCGGATCGGTGCGATCGGTGAGATCCAGGAACCCGATCTCGCGCTCCATCCCGGCGTCGACCACCTGACCCGGCTGATCCCCGGCCTCGACGAACCGCAGGACGCCCGAACCGAACTCACGCGCCGCCCGCACCCCCACCCGCCGCAGCGTCTCGATCTCCAGCGGCCCGCGCATCTCGATGTACTGGGCCTCCGACAACGGCACGGCCGGATCCAGCTGCTGGGCGTAGAACATCCCCAGCTGCGCGGGGGACAGCGGGAAGGTGTGGCCGGAAACGCGCGTCATCGATTACTACCTAACTGCTGGTGGAACAGGATTCGTCGGCCGGCGCCACCTGGTAGGCGGGCACGCGGGACGCGGGCCGGGAGGTCAAGCGCCGCACCATGACCGAGCGCACGTGCGCGGGCAGCGTCGGCGCGAACTTGCGCACGTAGGCGTCCGCCCATTCGGGGTCGTCGAGCAGGAACGGGAAGTCGGTGGTCATCATGGTGCGCACCACCAGCATCGGCATCGGCGCGTCCAGGGGCCGATACTCCTTGTTCCACAGGCCCGGTTGATCACAGCCCGGATAGAATTGCCCGAGCATCGATCCGCGCTCCACGAATTTGGTCTTGAATTCCTCGTGGATCTCGTCGATCAAGGAATAGTCGGTCAAATTCGGGAATACCGTGATCAATCCGCGCAGCACCGATGCGGAACTACCGTTCCCCGTAGGCAGTTCCGGATACAGCTCCAGGGCGTCGCGGATGATCGCACGCAACCACATCGGCCGCGGTTCCGCCGCCGGCACCTGCGCCAGCCACAGCAGATCCCGCCGCATCGACGGCCGGACGTACGGGCAAACCGGCCCGTCACGGCCCAGTTCGTCACTGGGTTGGGTCAGAATGGAATCCGCCCAGGACCGGAACGCCGCCACCGTCGGCCGCGCGGCCGGGCAGGTTGATCCGATGTCCCCCAAAGGGACCCACTGCAGCCCCGAGCGGGGGCCTATAACACGCTCGCTCATGACTCACCTCGGCTGATCGAGCTTCGGCAGGAGAAGGCGCCGTTGCCCACATACTCAAATAGCGGCCCGGTCATAGGCCGTTAACACGAGCAGTGGGTTACCCAATTTCTCTATGACACTCCGAATTTCAACCGTGGGGAAATAGAGAAAAGACCGGTCAGGTATTGAC
>NZ_JBHWHH010000039.1:0-49551 GCF_042732555.1 Nocardia sp. NPDC059764 | reverse complement strand
CATTCCGAACCCGGAAGCTAAGGCCACCTGCGCCGATGGTACTGCACTCGACAGGGTGTGGGAGAGTAGGACACCGCCGGAACATCCTTCGCGAAGGCCCCCAGCAATCAGCTGGGGGCCTTTGGCGTATCTATGGTCCGTTCGACTGCTTTTGAGAGCAGTGCTCTTGACTCAGGTCACTGAATCGGTGATCATTGATCGAAATAGAGAGCACTGATCTCGGAGTAGCTATGATCGCCACCGCTTGGTCCATCCTGAACTTCACCCTCGCCTTCGTCGCCGAGCTGGTCGCCGTTGGCGCACTGGCCTACTGGGGAGTCCGTACAGGCCGGAGTCGCACCACGAAGATCCTCCGGGGTGTGGGGATGGCTGTCGCCGCCATGGTGCTGTGGGGACTCTTCGCGGCGCCGGAGGCGAGCTTCTCGGTGCCGGCGGCCGCGGTGGCTACCAAGGTGCTGGTCTTCGGTGGCGCGGCCGCTGGACTCTGGCAGCTGGGGCATCGGAAGGTCGCGCTGGTCTTCCCGCTGGTGGTGATCGCGAATCTGGCGGCGATCCACTTCGGGCATCTGTCGATGTGAAGCCCGACGTGAAAAATGAGGCGACACAAGGGGTGTCGGGTGGATACGGTCGCAGCATGATTTCTTTGCCGACTCGGTGTCGGCTGCGCGGCCGTATCGAGTAGCCCGGGAGCGGTGTCTCCGTCCGGGGGAATCGCGCTGTTCTTTTCCTGATCAGCACGAAGGACTGAAGACTGTGCGTACCAATGTTTCTCGACCCGACCTGGCCGTTGTTCGCAATCTGGGGATTCTCGCGCATGTGGATGCGGGGAAGACCACGGTGACCGAGCGGATGCTGTTCCTCACCGGGAGCATCCACAAGCGCGGCGAGGTGCACGACGGGACGACCGTCACCGATTTCGATCCGCAGGAGCGGGATCGGGGGATCACCATCTTCGCGGCGGCCGTGAGCTGTGAGTGGGCCGGGCATCGGTTCACTGTCATCGATACGCCGGGGCACGTGGACTTCTCCGATGAGGTCGAGCGGTCGCTGCGGGTGCTGGACGGCGCGGTCGCGGTGTTCGACGCCGTGGCGGGAGTCGAGCCGCAGAGTGAGTCGGTGTGGCGGCGGGCGGACCGGTACGGGGTGCCTCGGATCGCGTTCGTCAACAAGATGGATCGGGCCGGGGCGGACCTGGCGGCCGCGGTGGCCTCGATTCGGGAACGGCTGCATCCGGTTCCGTTGCTCGTGCAGCTGCCGGTGTACTCCGGTGAGGTGTTCACGGGCGTGGTGGACCTGGTCGGGCTGCGTGCGCTCACGTGGGAGCACGGGTTCGCGCAGACGGCGATCCCGGACCACCTGGCGGATGCGGTGGCCCAGGCTCGCAAGGCGCTGGAAGAGGCCGTGGCCGAGCGGAGTCCGGCTGCGCTCGAAGAGTTCGTCGAGCGCTCCGCGCTGTCCTCGGACGCCTTGGCCGCCGCGCTGCGGGAGCTGACGCTCTCCGGCGAGGTGGTGCCGGTGCTGTGCGGTGCGGCGTACCGCGATATCGGCATCGAGCCGCTGCTCGACGCCGTGGCCGCCTACCTGCCGTCGCCGCTGGATCGGCCGGCGGTGGGCGACGGTGCGCGGGCCGCGGATCCGGCGGAACCGCTGGCGGCGTTGGCGTTCAAGGTGCATGCCACGCCGACGGGCCGGCTGACCTTTGTCCGCGTCTACTCGGGTGTCCTCCGCAAAGGCGACGCCGTGCTGGACGCGGGCAGCGGTCGGCGCGAGCGGGTTTCGCGCATCCTGCGGGTGCAGGCGGACCGGCACGCGGAGGTGGAGTCCGCGCCCGCGGGCGATATCGTCGCGCTGGTCGGCCCGAAGGCCGTGCGGGTGGGCGCGACCTTGTGCGCTCCGGAGGCCCCGGTGCTGCTGGAGCCGCCGGCTCCGACCGAGCCGGTGGTGTCGGTGGCGGTGGAGGCGCGGACCGGCGCCGAGGCCGAGAAGCTGGCGGTGGCTCTGGCCCGGCTGGCCGAGGAGGATCCGTCGCTGACGGTGCGGACCGATCCGGAGTCGGGACAGACGCTGCTGGCGGGGCTGGGCGAGCTGCATTTGGAGGTCGTGGTGGAGAAGCTGCGGCGCGACCGCGGGCTGAGTGTGACGGTCGGCCGGCCGCAGGTGGCGTACCGGGAGACCGTGGTGCGCGGCGTGCGGGGCTTCACCTACCGGCACGCCAAGCAGGACGGCGGTTCGGGGCAGTGGGCGCACATCGTGTTCGACGTGCGGCCGCTGCGCGAATCCGAGCCCGGCGCCACGGGTTTCGAGTTCGAGTCCACGGTGGTGGGCGGCCGGGTGCCGGCGGAGTTCGTGCGCGCGGTCGAGGCCGGATGCCGGGACGCTTTGGCGGAAGGTCCGCTGGCGGGTCATCCGGTGACGGGTCTGCGGGTCACGCTCACCGACGGCGCGACGCACTCCAAGGATTCGTCGGACCTGGCGTTCCGCACCGCGGGCCGCCTGGGGCTGCGGGAAGCCTTGCGCGCCAGTGCCATGGCGGTACTGGAACCGCTGGCGGAACTCACCGCCACGGTGCCGGAGGACCATGTCGGCGCGGTGCTCGGCGATCTCGCCGCCCGGCGGGGCCGGGTGACGGGGTCGACGACCCGGACCGGCACCGTGGTCGTGACGGCCATGGTGCCGCTGGCCGAATTGTTCGGCTACGCAACGCGTTTGCGGAGCCGGACGCAGGGCCGGGGCACGTTCACGACGCGCCCGCTGGGTTACGCGCCGGTCCCGTAGCGGTCGGACGCCCGGTGGCGGCGGCACATGGTGTCGCTGTCATCGGGCCCATCCATGGGTCGCGGGTCGACGGCAGGGGTTGATTGTTGTCGCGACTACGGTTACTGTTGTCGCAACAACATGTTTGCCCGATATTGGAGACGGCGATGATGTACTCGTTCACCGAAGAGGCCGTGATCACCGGCGACCTGGACCGCATCTGGGCGGTCGCCACCGATGTCGACCGCTGGTCGGAATGGGACCCGCACGAGGAGAAGTCCCGTATCGACGGCGAGTTCGTGGCCGGGACCAAGGGCTGGGTGAAGCCGAAGGGCGCGCCGGCCGGGCCGTTCACTATCGTGGCCGTGGAGCCGGGACGGTCGTGGACCAGTGAGGCGGGCATCCCGTTCGGGAAGCTGCGCGGTCATCGCACCTACGTCCCGCTCGGCGACGGCCGCGTGCGGGTGGCCGAGCACGTCGAGGTGCACGGGCCGATGGGCCCGCTGTTCAAGCTCGTCTGGGAGAAGGGCATGCGCGAGGATATGCCGCTGACCTTCGCCGCATTGGAACAGGAGGCACGACGGCGTGGCTGAACCACGGGGACCGCTCATGAGTCCGGGCTTCTGGCTGCATCACGCCGCCCTGGAGTGGCGGGCGACGCTGGAACGCAATCTGCGTCCGCTCGGGCTCACACCGACCCAGTTCAATCTGCTGGCCTCGGCGGGCTGGCTGGGCCGGTCCGGTGAGCTGCCGACCCAGCAGCAGGTGGCGGACATGTCGGGCGCGGATCGGATGATGGCGTCCAAGGTGATTCGCGGTCTGGAGGAGCGGGGGCTGCTGGCGCGACGGGCCGACCCCGCCGATGCCCGCGCGCTGCGGGTCGAGATCACGGCCGAGGGCCGGGAATTGGCGAGCCGGGCGGTGCGGATCGCCGTCGACACCGACGAGCAGCTCTTCGGCGGCGAGGGCGATGTGCTGCGCGAGCAGCTGAAACCCATTGCCGCGCACCGGCTGCCAGGCTGAGCGGAGTGACGCCCGATCGGGTGTCGATCAGGCTTTGACCAGGATGGCCCGGGTGTAGAGCAGGCTGAACCCCTGCCGTTGCACGTTCTGCTGCGATTTCGATCCGGGCTGGGTGGTCACCACCGCGATATCGCAGCCCGCCGCGCTCGCCTCGGCCAGGCGCACCGACAGCAGCGAGGATTGGACGCCGTGCCGCCGATGCGCGGGATCGGTAGCCGCGCCGGTGAGCTGGGCGACGCCGCGGGCCAGCCGCAGGCTTGCGCCTCCGGCCACCCGGCCGTCGCGCCGGGCCAGGAACCGCCGCACCCCGGCCGCGCCGGTGAGATCGCGCATGGCATTGGCGATGATCTCGGCGGGGAATTCCTCGTGCGAGGCGACGCCCTGGGTGTCGGGGTGGGCGAAGCCGTCCGCGACGACGTCGAGCCAGGTGTCGAATTCGTCTGAGCCACTGGGTGTCACCTCGACGCCGGACGCGACGTACGCGGTCAGCGCCGCGCCGAGTTCGCGGCCGAGCACGTTCTCGAACGACACCAGCCGGTACCCGCGTCCGGTGAGCAGTTCCCCGATGCCGGGGTCGCCGAGTTGGGAGACCTCGGCCTGCACGGGCGTCTTGCGGGCCGCGAACAGCCGCTCGATCTCGTCGAGTTCGGCCGCGTCGGGTATCCCCGCGAAGCCGAGCCCGGCGATCTTGTTCAGCGGTGACCCGTCCTCGGCGAAGGACGCGACCCCGCCGGCGAGGGGGATCACGAAGCCGGTGTCCGGTCCGAGCCGGGCCGCGGCGGCCGCGCTGCCCTTGGCGATCAGTTCGGCTTCGACGCCTTCGATGCGGGCGGCGAGCTCGGTTCCACAGAACAGCGTTCCCTGATCGCTCGGCATGGTCCGAGCTTAGGTGGCGGCCCTGCCGCGGGGCCTCCGATTTTCCGCGGCCCGTAGGGTCGGGATGTGGCTGGTGACCTGGTGGTCGGATTCGACCTGGATATGACGCTGATCGATTCGCGGCCGGGGATCGCCGCGGTGTGGGACGCGGTGGCCGCCAGGACCGGGGTGGCGATCGATTCGGAGCTGGTGGTGTCGCGGCTGGGTCCGCCGCTGGCACACGAGGCGGCGCAGTGGTTCCCGGAGCACGAGGTGCCGGGCGTGGTGGCCATGTACCGGGAGATGTATCCGGAGCTGGCGGTGCACGCGTCGGACCATCTGCCCGGTGTGGTGGACGCGCTGGCCGCGGTGCACGAGGCCGGGGGCCGGGTGCTGGTGATCACCGCGAAGAACGGGCCGCACGCGCAGCTGCATCTGGATCATCTGGGGCTGGCGGTCGACGAACTGGTCGGCGGGGCCTGGGCGGAGGAGAAGGGGGAGGTGCTGCTCGAGCGCGGCGCCTCGATCTATGTGGGTGACCATCTCGGTGACGTGCGCGCGGCCAAGGTGGCGGACGCGACCTCGGTGGCGGTGACGACCGGACCGTACGTGGCCGAGGAGTTGTCGGCCGCCGGCGCGGACGTGGTGCTGCGGGACCTGACCGAGTTCCCGGCCTGGCTGACCGCGCATCTGATGTAGGGGTGAGCCGCGGCATCGGCGGGGCTGCGGGACCTGACCGAGTTCCCAGCCTGGCTGACCGCGCATCTGACGTAGGGGTGAGCGGCGGCATCGGCGGGGGCGATGCGGCGGCGGGAGCAATTCGCGGGGGCGACAGGGGATTTCCTGGCGGCGGGGCCGGGCGGCGTTTGGCATCAGGGTGATTCGAACGGTGTCGGCCGCCGGTTGTCACGGCTACCTTTCTGGACACGGTCACGAGTATCAGCGTTTTTCGAGCCCCGGCTCGCTGATCGGCAACCCTCGCGTGGGCGGTGGGGTGCCCCGGGTGACGACCAGGCGCTGCCCGACCGGGTGGCGCAAGCGCCAGGACCGCGCATTCCTCTGTCGCGGTCGTGTCCCCCTGCCCGGCCGTGTGCCGGTGCGCGAATGTAGAGGTAGCTATGAGCAGGATCTTGTCCCGGTCGCGTGGTTTCCGAGTGGCGGTGGGTGTCGGTGCGGCGGCGTTGGTCGCGAGTCTGGCGGCGGCCTGCGGTGGCGAATCGTCCGGAAGCAGTTCGGACACCGTGTATTTCGGGGTGTCGGGGCCGAAGACGGGCAATTCCGCCGAGTACGGGCGGCTCTGGCAGCAGGGGTTCGACCTGGCGCTCGACGAGATCAATGCCGCGGGCGGGATCAATGGCAAGAAGGTGGCGCTGAAGTGGGAGGATTCGCAGTCGGATCCGAAGCAGACGGTGCCGATCGCGACCAAGTTCGTGGGTGATCAGTCGATCATCGCGGAGCTGGGCGACTTCTCGTCGCCCGCGTCGATCGCGGCGTCGCCGGTGTACAACCGGGGCAAACTGGTGCAGTACGGGTTCACCAACTCCGCGGTGGATTTCACCAAGGCGGGCGACTATTCGTGGAGTCCGTCCATCACGTTGGACGTGTACCAGGAGCGCAATGCCGAGTGGGTGCGCTCCAAGGCGAAGAAGGTCTCGGTCGTCTACCTCGAAACCGACTGGGGTAAGCAGGCGTTCAAGTACTTCGAGCAGTTCGCCAAGGAGAAGGGCATCGAGATCGCCTATTCCTCGGCGATCCTGCCGGATTCGCAGGACTTCCGGCCGGTCCTGATCAAGGGCCGGGACGCCAACCCGGAGGCCTTCGTGCACCTGGGGTACGGACCGGACGGTGCGCTGGTGGTCAAGCAGCTGCGGGATGTCGGGTTCACCGGGCAGTTCTTCGGCGGGCAGAACACGCCGCAGTTCATCGACCTGGCGGGCGCCGCGGCCGAGGGCGACATCGTGAACGGCGTGTTCACACCGTCGGATCCGAGCCCGAAGGTGCAGAATTTCGTCACCAAGTTCCGGGCCAAGTTCAATACCGACCCGGGCGATTTCAATGTGTACGCCTATGACGCGCTGAGCACGGTGGTGAAGGCGGCCAAGGCGGGCGGCGCGACCCGGGAGGGCGTGTTGAAGGGGCTGCGCGAGGTCAAGGACTTCGACGGAATCGGCTTGGGCACCTTCGCCTTCGATCAGCAGACGCGCCGCCCCAGCGGGGTGAAGCCGATCGAGCTGATTCTCCAGAACGGCAAGTTCGTGCCGGTCGGAAGCAAGAAGTAGATGTTCGACACGCTCATCGCGGGTCTGGTCCACGGCAATGCGTACGCGCTGATCGCCGTGGGCATCACCCTGATCTTCGGGGTCAGCAATGTCATCAATTTCGCGCACGGCGCGATCTTCGCGTTCGGTTCGGTGCTGGGCTGGTGGCTGATCGCCCAGCACGGGGTGCCGTGGTGGGCGGCGCTGGTCGTGGTGGTGGCGGTGACGGCGCTGGTCGGCGACGTGCTGGCGGTGCGGCCGTTGCGCCGGGCCCCGGCCATCGCGGCGCTGCTGGCGACGGTGGCGGTCGGGCTCATCATCGAGAACGTGGTGGCCCTGGTGTTCGGGCCGGACACCCGGCCGTTCCCGCAGGTGTTGTCCACCAACAACTTCCAGGTGGGCGGGGTGCGATTCGGCACCTCGGACGTGGTCATGTTCGCCATCACCCTGCTGGTGATGGGCGGGCTGTGGGCGTTCCTGCGGTTCAGCCGGCACGGGCTGGCGATCCGCGCGACCGCGCAGGATCCGGATGCCGCCGCGCAGATGGGGATCGGGGTCGGGCGGGTGCAGTCGCTGGCCTTCGCCATCGCCTCCGGGCTGGGCGGGCTGGCCGGCATCTTCGTCGGCCTCTACAACTCGAACATCTCGCCTACCAGCGGCGGCGTGGTCGGCATGACCGGGTTCGTGGCGGCCACCATCGGCGGGCTCGGGTCGATCCCGGGCGCGGTGCTCGGCGGCTTCGTGCTCGGCCTGGTGGAGGCGTTCGGCATCTACTGGTTCGGGGACGGCTACCGGGATCTGATCACGTTCGGACTGCTGGTGATCTTCCTGGTGCTGCGGCCCGGCGGGCTGCTGGCCCGGCCGCCCGCCATCGAATCCGAGCCCATGACCGGGACGTTCCTCGGCGCGGGCCGGGAGTTGCGGGTGCGCTGGTGGCACGCGCCGCTGGCGTTCGGTATTGCGGGCGTGGCGATTCCGCTGATCGCCGACGACTACGGCATTTCGGTGGGCACCCAGATCCTGGCGTACGCGATCATCGCGGTATCGATGACCCTGGTGGCCGGATCGGCCGGGCAGCTGGCCATCGGGCAGGCCGGGCCGATCGCGATCGGCGCGTACACCTCGGCGGTCTTGACCGTGTCGCACGGGTGGGCGTTCCTGCCCGCCATCGTGGCGGCGGGTGTGATGGCGGCCGTGGTGTCCTCGGTGCTGGCCGCGCCGCTGTGGCGGCTGGGCGGGCACTACGTGGCGATCGCGACGCTCGGCATCGGCATCGTCACGGTGGCGATCATCCGCAATTGGGAATCGGTGACGCGCGGCAGTTACGGCATCTTCGGGATTCCCGCGCCCAGCGTCTTCGGCGTCGAATTCACCACGCACACCGACATTTTCCGGCTGGAGCTGGTGGTGCTGGCCGCGGTGGTGGCGTTGATCGTCGGCGTGCAGCGGTCCCGGCTGGGGATCGCGATCCGGGCCATCGGGGCCGACGAGGTGGCGGCGCGCTCGGCGGGGGTGCCGGTGCGCGACTACAAGGCGCTGGCGTTCGCGGTGGCGGCGTTCTGCTCCGGGATCGGCGGCGCGCTGCTGGCGCACCAGTACTCCTATATCGATCCGACCGTGTTCAACCTGCCGATGTCGCTGCTGGTGGTGACCATCCTGGTGCTCGGTGGCACCGCTTCGCCGTACGGCGCGGTGCTGGGCGCGGTGGTGCTGATCGGGGCGCCGGAGCTGCTGCGGCTGGCGCCGTCGTGGCGAATCGTGTTGTACGGCTTGGTGTTGTTGCTGGTGGTGCGGTTCCGGCCGCAGGGAATTCTGGTGAGGAGGGATCGTGTCCGCACAAGCGAACCAAGCCCGGTCGAAGCCTGAGACCGGAACGGAAGCGGTACTCACCGTGACCGGTCTGCGGCGCTCGTTCGGCGGGGTGCAGGCGGTGGACGGTATCGAATTCACCATCGCCGCTGGCGAATTCGTGTCCATCATCGGGCCCAACGGCTCCGGGAAATCGACCACGGTGAATCTGATCTCCGGGGTGCTGAAGCCGGATGCCGGGGACGTGCTGGTGCGCGGCAAGCGGATTCGTCCCGGCCGCCCGGAGGCGGCCGCGGCGGCCGGGATCGCCCGCACCTTCCAGAACGGGCGGGTCTTCGGCACCATGACCGTGCGCGAGAACGTGGACGTCGGGTTGCAGACCACTCTGCGCGCCACCCGCCCGCTGCGGCGGCTCGCGAACATCCCGGTACTGAAGTGGGTGTCGCTGCTGGCCGAACTGGGTGTGGCGCTGGCGCCGACCCCGGCGGCGCGGGCCGAGCGCCGGGAATCGGCGGCCCGCATCGACGCCCAGCTGGACCGCTTCTCCGAGCGACTGGTCCCGCGTGCCGATCACCCCACCTACACGCTGTCCTACGCCAACCGCCGCCGCACCGAGATCGCGCGGGCGCTGGCCTCCGCACCGGACCTGCTGCTGCTGGACGAACCCGCCGCCGGCATGAACCAGACCGAGACCGCCGAGATCGGCGCGCAACTGGCCGAATTGAAGGCCCAGGGTCAGACGGTGCTGCTGGTCGAACACAAGATGGACCTGGTCCACGAGCTCTCCGACCGGGTGCTGGTGCTGGACGAGGGCCGGATCATCGCGTCGGGCACACCCGACGAGGTGCTCTCCGATCCCCGCGTCATCGAGGCGTACCTGGGCCGCAGCCGGGCCGGGGGAAAGGTGGCCATCGATGTCTGACTTCGACGAGAACGCCACGCCGATCCTGGAATTCGATCGCGTGGTGGTGCATTACGGGGCGTCCCGGGCGCTCGACGAGATATCGCTGACGGTCCGCCCCGGCGAGATCGTGTCCCTGCTCGGCGGCAATGCCTCCGGCAAGTCGACCACCATGAAAACCGCTCTGGGACTGTTGCATCCGAGTTCCGGCGCGGTCCGCATCGACGGCGTCGACGTGAGCGCCACCCCCGCGGCGGCGCGGATCCGGGCCGGGCTGGCCTCGGTGCCGGAGGCGCGGCGCGTGTTCCCGGCCATGACCGTCGAGGAGAACCTCTTCGTCGGCGGCTACATCCGCAAGGAGCGGCGCGCGGTGCTGGCCGCGCGCGCAGCCGAGCTTTTCGAGCATTTCCCGCGGCTGGCAGAGCGCCGCCTGCAGCGGGCGGGGACCCTGTCCGGCGGGGAGCAGCAGATGCTGGCCTTCGCCCGCGCGCTCATGAGCAAACCCCGGCTGATCTGCATGGACGAGCCGACAATGGGACTGTCTCCATTGTTCGTGGATCGGGTGCTGTCGGAGATCGCCCGGCTCAATCGGGAACTGGGCCTGGCCATCCTGATCGTGGAACAGCAGGCGGAGCTGGCCCTGAGCATCGCGCACACCGCCAATGTGCTGCGCACGGGGCGGATCGCGCTGCACGGCCCGGCCGCGGACCTGGTCGGCGATCCGGCCGTCCGCGATGCCTACTTGGGAAAGGTGACGACATGACCGCGCGACGTCTGGGCTTCTTCACCCGCCTGGTCCGCACCGACCCGGCCGAGGACGCGGCCGCCGTGTATCGGCAGGCCCTGGACCAGATCGAACTGGCCGAACGGCTCGGCTACGACACCGCCTGGGTGGCGCAACACCACCTGGATCCGGCGGAAGGCGGGTTGCCGTCGCCGTTCGTGTTCCTGGCGCACGCGGCCGCCCGGTTCCCGCGGATCCGGGTCGGGACCGCCATCGTGACGCTCGCGCTGGAGGACCCGATCCGGGTCGCCGAGGACGCGGCCGTCCTGGACGAGCTGTCGGGCGGGCGGCTGGAACTCGGCTTCGGCGCGGGCGGATCACGGCACGCCTTCGAACTGTTCGGGGCAGCCGATCTCGACCGGCAGGGGCTGTACGCGGACAAGCTCGCCAAGGTCACCGCGGCCTTGGCGGGAACGCCGTTGATCGGGGATCGGGGGCTGAATCCGCCCGCGCCCGGACTGCGGGACCGGCTGTGGCAGGCCACCTTCTCGGCCGGGGGCGCGGCGCGCGCCGGGGGCGCGGGTGACGGACTGCTGCTGTCGAAGGCGCAGCCGCGGGATCCGGCCGCGCCCGCGGCCACCCTGTGGGAGATCCAGCAGCCGCTGGTCGACGCCTATCTCGACGCGCTGGCACCGGGAGCGGAACCGCGAATCGGCGCGTCCCGGGGCGTTTTCGTGGCCGACGACCACGCCGAGGCGCGGGCCCTGGCCGAGCGCGGCGCGGCCCGATTCCTGGATCAGCTCGGTCGCAACGGCGGGCCGGAGGTGGCCGATTCGGTCGCCGAGGTCCTGCGCGACATCTACTTCGGCACGCCCGACGAGGTGGTGGAGCAGCTCGCCGCCGACGTGGCGCTGCGGCACGCCACCGACTTCATCGTGCAGGTCCACCCGGTCGACCCGGGCCCCGCCGCCACCCTGCGCTCCATCGAACTCATCGCCACCAAGGTTGCCCCGCAACTGGGTTGGCGACCCGACGAAAGGACTTCCTCGTGACCGAAGCGACCGCCGCCGTCGAGGTGGCGCCACTCGCCCCGGCCGGACCCGAGACGGACCCGGCCGCCGATGTCATCGATGCCGTACTCGGCCCGCGCGCGGACGCGGTGCGGGCGCTGCGGGCGACACGCCCGGCGGTGATCGCGCATACGCAGGGGGTGTACGAGGCGTTGCTGGACGGTCCGGCGGCCGCGACGGTCGGGCGGGACCGGCTGATCGCGGCGGCCGTGGCGGTGGCGGAGCTGGCGGGCGCGCCCGAGCTGGCGGCGCATTACGCCGGACTGGGAACGGCTCCGGCCGAGGGGGATCCAGTGCTGGCCGCGATCCTGCGGCACGCCGCGCGGGTCACGACCGCGCCCGCCGCCATCACCCGCGCGGATATCGACGCCCTGGCCGCGGCCGGGCTGTCCGAGCGCGACATCGTCACGGTGGCGCAGCTCATCGGATTCGTGCACTTCCAGGTCCGGCTGCTGGCCGGTCTCACACTGATCGGAGCGGACAATGAGTGAGCAGGGCGTCAGCGAGGTCCGCGGCGTCGAAAACGGACGCCGCCCAACAGGATTCACCCAGGAACACCTGGACTGGGTGCCGTGGGTGGAACCCATCCGGCTGGCCGATGCCGATGAGTTGCAGAAACCCCTGCTGGAGGGTGATCGCGGGATCGGCCCGTACTTCCGGCTACTCGCGCGCAACCCTGAGGTGCTGGCGCATCGCAGTGGCAACGACAAAGAGATCTTCTACGGTCGAGGTGGACTGACCCGCGCGGAGCGCGAACTCGCGGCGACCGTTACCTCCCGGCACAACGGGTGCGAGTACTGCGCCTCCGTTCATTCACGTTTCACATCTGCGTTGTCCAAGCGGCACGGGGATGTTCGGCGGTTGCTGGACGAAGGCAACGACGTGCGCATCGACGAAAGGTGGGACGCGGTCATCGATTTCGTGGACGCTCTCGCCGCCAACCCGCCCCGCGCCACCGCTGGCCATCTGAACCGCTTGCGGCAGTTGGGTTTCGACGCCTCGGAGCTGCATGATCTGGTGTTGTCGGCGGCCTCGTTCTCGTGGGCCAACCGTCTGATGCTCACCTTGGGAGAGCCCGAGGTGCCAGCATAATCCAGTGCTCTATCGAGTTGGTTCCAGAAAGTTCATCCGTGATCTTCCCTGCGGGGGTATCGGCTCGGTATCGTCGCGATGGCAAACAGTCAGTGACAGCACTGGCAATCGTTCGGATCGGAGCACCACCATGGCGAACTTCCTTTCGGATGTTCTCTCTCAGACCCTGTTCAAGCTGCTGGCTACCGGCTCCGCGAGCCTTTCTGCCAAGTAGCCACGCGAGCGCCATCTTTCGGCAACTGAACAGGTGCCGGAGCGATGCGGAAGGGCCCTCCCGCGGTTTCGGGGATCGGGCCCTTTTTTCGTGTCCGGATTAGCCGGATTCGGCGTGGGTACTCCGCTCCTGCATCGGCTCCGGCGCTGGTCCGGCGGCGCGTCGCGAGGGGCGCTCAAATAAAACCTAAAAAGTTCCTCGAAAAGTATTCCGTCCAGTTGGCCCGCTCTGTATCGTGATGAACGGCAAACGATCAGTGACTTTCGGGTCAACGCGACATCGGCCCGCGAGTCTCTCCCCCCGGACCCGCGTACCGAACTCGGGACGGTTCCCCTGCCTATACCCACCGTCCCGGGTGCGTCGGGTGACCCGACGTCGCTGAGCCAACTTTCGGCTAACGCGCGGTAAGTCGAAGGTTCAAACGAAGGGCCCGATCCATGACGAGGGGATCGGGCCCTTCGGTATTGTCTGGCGCAATGTCACAGGAAACGAACGCGGGAAGAATGTACGCCGGGCAGCCCGTAGAAGACCGGCAGCGGCAGCGTCGTGCGCGTTTTCTGGAGTCCGGGCTCACGGTGTTCGCGCGCGATGGATACGCCAATAGTTCCGTCGGAGCCATCTGCAAGGACGCCGGACTCTCCTCCAGACAGTTCTACGAGGAGTTCACCGGTCGCGAATCGCTGTTGCTCGAGCTCTACGAGCACATCGATCGCGAGTCGCGGGAAGCCGTGGCGGCCACCATCGCCGAGCACTCCGACGCCAGCGCCGTCGACATCATCGACGCGGCGGTCCGCGCCTACATCGAGTCCATCGGACGAGATCCGCGCAAGGCCAGAGTCGCGCTCGTCGAGGTCGTCGGCGCCGGCCCCAAGGTGGAGAAGTTCCGCCTGGAGCTGCGCCGCGCCTGGGGCGCCCTGCTGGCCAGCGCCGCCGAGGACGCGGCCCTGCACGGCGAGATCCCGCCCGGCGACTACGAAATGCGCGTGCTCGCCATCATCGGCGCGGTGAACTACGTGGTCGACGCCTGGAGCGGCTCGGATCCGCGCCAGCCGCTCGACGACGTCATCCAGGTGCTGCGCCGCATCATCATGGGCGCGGTCAGCGCCTGACCCGAAAACTCACCTTCCGACGCTCTTTCGCGCCCGTCCGCCTCGCGGACGGGCGCGAACTTTACGGGTAGCGTGCCGATCATGGAGGCTGCGCCGAACATGGAGACGGTGCCGATCCAGCTGCCCGACGGGACCACGATCCCGGTGCGGCTGATTCCGGCGAAAGGCTCGCACCGGCATCCGATCACCGCCGACACGCCGCGGCCGGTGGTGGTGATCGCCCCCGGCCTCGGCGTGCCGGGGGAGTACTACTCGCTGTTCGGAATGCCGTTGGCGGCCCGGGGTTTCGATGTGGCGCTGCTGGAGATCCGCGGCAACGGCGGCGGACCCGCGACCGGACCGTCCGTCTACGGCTATCAGGACCTGGTGGCGGTGGACTTCCCGGCCATGTTCGAGGCCGTACGCCTGCGCTTCCCCGACAGCACCCCGTACCTGCTCGGCCACAGCATGGGCGGCCAGCTGGGCGCCATGTACGCGTCCCGGATCCGGGGGCGGCTGGGCGGGCTCATCCTCATCGCGTCCGGCACACCGCATTTCCGCGGGTACTCCGGGCTGGCCGCGGTCGGCAGCGCGGCGCTGTCGTTGACCGCCAATCTGGCCGGGTTCTGGCCGGGCGACACGGTCACGGCGGGCGGCTTCGGGAGGCAGTCCAAGGCGCTCATCGCCGATTGGGCGCGACTGGCCCGCACCGGCAGGTTCGAACCCGCCGGAGCCGATATCGACTACGAGGAGCGGATCGGGCGGCTGAAACTGCCGGTCCTGTCGATCACCATGACCGGCGACGAGCTGACCCCGCGCGGATCGGCCCGGCAACTGCTCGCGAAAATGCCGCAGGCCGACATCACCACCTGGCACAACCCGGCCCCGCTCGGGCACAACGGCTGGATCAGCGATCCCGGCTCCACCATCGACTACGTCGAAAAGTGGCTGCGCGACCGCTGATTCGACAGTGGATCGGGGCGCTCAGAGCCGCCGCGAGCGCGGCGCGGTCATCTTCTCGGGGCTGAGCAGGTCGTCGAGTTGGGCCTTGGTCATGGCTCCGCGCTCGAGCACCAGGTCGTAGACACTGCCACCGGACTCCAGGGCCTCCTTGGCGATGGCCGCCGACTGCTCGTAGCCCAGTGTCGGCACCAGCGCGGTCACCAGTCCGATGCTGTGCGCCACCAGATCCCGGCAGTGCTCCCGGTTGGCGGTGATGCCGGTGATGCAGCGGCTGGTCAGGGTGACCGCGGCATTGCGCAGCATCATGGTGCCCATCATGAGGTCGTGGGCCATGATCGGCTCGGCCATATTGAGTTCCAGCTGACTGGCCTCGGCGGCCATGGTGACCGTCATGTCGTAGCCGATGAGCTGGAAACAGACCTGGCTGACCACCTCCGGGATGACCGGGTTGACCTTGCCCGGCATGATCGACGAACCCGGTTGCATGGCGGGCAGATTGATCTCGCCCAGGCCCGCGCGCGGACCGCTCGACAGCAGCCGCAGATCGTTGCAGATCTTGGACAGCTGCACCGCGGCGCGTTTGAGGGTGGCCGACACCGCCACGAAATCGCCGGAGTCCTGGGTGGCCTCGACCAGGTTCTCGGCCTGCACGATGGGCAATCCGGTTATCTCCGCGAGCTTGACGGTGACCAGGTCCGCGTAGCCGGGCGGGCTGGTGATGCCGGTGCCGATGGCGGTCGCGCCCATGTTCACCGCGAGCAGGTCCCCGCCGATGCGCTGCAGATGGTTGACGGCCTCGCCGATCATGACCGCGTACGCGCCGAATTCCTGCCCCAGGGTCATCGGGACCGCGTCCTGCAACTGGGTGCGGCCCATCTTGATCACGTCGGCGAATTCGACGGCTTTGGCGCGCAGCGCGTTCTGCAGTTCGCCCAGCGCCGCGGCGGCGTCCTGCAGGGACAGGTAGACGCCCAGCTTCACCGAGGTGGGGTAGACGTCATTGGTGGACTGCGAGCGGTTCACGTCGTCGTTGGGGTGCAGGTACTGGTATTCGCCCTTGTGGTGGCCCATGAGCTCCAGGCCGCGGTTGGCGATCACCTCGTTGGCGTTCATGTTGGTGGAGGTGCCCGCGCCGCCCTGCACCATGTCGACGATGAAGTTCTCGCGCAGCCGGCCGGGAGCAGTTCGTCGCAGGCCGCGACGATGGCGTCGGCCTTGGGCTGGGCGAGCGAACCGAGTTCCGCGTTGGCCAGGGCCGCAGCCTTTTTCACGTGGGCCAGGGCATTGACCAGGTGCCCGAACTTGCGCAGTTCGATGCCGGAGATCTGGAAGTTCTCCACCGCGCGCAGGGTCTGCACCCCGTAGTACGCCTCGGCGGGCAATTCCCGGGTGCCGAGCGAATCGTGTTCGGTGCGAATGCCGCCGAGCGGCTGCTGGGCGGCGATGGCGGCCGACAGCTGGGCGGAGACCGCGCGCATGCGGTGCGCGACCAGCTGGGCGACCCGGGAGACCATGCGGTAGTAGCGATCCGGGTGCAGGACGGCCTGTTCCCGCAGGGTCGCCCGGGGCACGGTGAGCACGACCGCGCCGGTGACGCTGCGCCCGGTGGCGGTGTGGGGCGTGTCGTCGACCAGCGCGATCTCCGAGATCAGGCTGCCGGGGCCGAGCCGGGCGCGCTCGATCACGTGGCCGGTGAGGCCGGAGGTGATCCGGATCTCGCCCGCCACCACGATGCCCGCCCACTCGCGCGGCGTGGATTCGTGGAACAGCACCGCCCCGGCCGGGTATTCGCGCCGCTCGGCGGTGGCGGCGAAGGCGCGGACGTCCTCCGGATCGAGTCCGGTGGCCGCGGCGGTGCTACTGATCAGCTCGTCCAGTTCGGCCACGTCGACTCCTCGCTCGGTGGGGACGCCCCACATCGGCAACCGAGTCCGATCTTTCCGAAACGGGCGGATCTTTCAAGCGCGACGCGGCGGTTCACCGTCCATCAGTTGCTGCAGGAAGAACTCGTAGACCAGCGCGGCCTGGAACGCGGACTGCTTGTTGTCCGCGGCGCCGCCGTGGCCGCCCTCGATGTTCTCGTAGTACCAGACCTCGTGGCCCTCGGATGCCAAGCGCGCGGCCATCTTCCGGGCGTGACCGGGGTGCACCCGGTCGTCGCGGGTGGAGGTGGCGAGCAGGATCGGCGGATAGGTCCGCTCGGCGCTGGTGTTCTGGTACGGGGAGTACTCGGAGATGTACTCCCACTCCTCCGGCTTGTCCGGGTCGCCGTACTCGGCCATCCAGGACGCGCCCGCCAGCAGCAGGTGGTAGCGCCGCATGTCCAGCAGCGGCACCTGGCACACGATGGCCCCGAACAGCTCCGGGTAGCGGGTCAGCATGACGCCCATGAGCAGGCCGCCGTTGCTGCCGCCGACCGCGCCCAGCTGGTCGTGGGTGGTGATGCCGCGCGCCACCAGGTCGCGCGCGATGGCCGCGAAATCCTCGTAGGCCTTGTGCCGGTTGGCCTTCAGCACCGAGGTGTGCCATTCGGGGCCGTATTCGCCGCCGCCGCGGATATTGGTCATGACGTAGGTGCCGCCGCGTTCCAGCCAGCCCATGCCGACCGCGCCGCTGTAGGCCGGGCGGCGCGAGACCTCGAAGCCGCCGTAGCCGGACATGACGGTCGGTCCGGGGGTGCCCCGCAGATCACGGTGGCGGATCACGAAATACGGGATCTCGGTGCCGTCGTCGGAACGGGCGAAGAACTGCTCGGTCTCCATGCCGTCGGCGTCGAAGAACGCGGGCTCCTGCTTCAGCACCTCCACCGAACCGCCCACCGAACTCGACATGAGCGTGGCCGGGCTGGTGAAACTGCTGGTGGAGAGCATGAATTCGTCGCCGCCCTCGAGCCGGTCGAGGTTCATCACGCTGGTGGTGGACATGGCCGGGGCGTCGGCCAGCGGCGCGCGGGTCCAGCCGTCCGGACCGGGGGTGAGCACGTGCAGTTCGGTCTGCACGTCGTGCAGGGTGGCCAGCAGCAGGTGGTTCTCGGTCCAGCTGTAGCCGTGCAGTGCGGTGTGCGGGTCGGGGGTGAACAGCACCTCGAAATCGCGTGCGCCGGATAGGAATTCCTCGAAGTTCGCGGCCAGCAGCGCGCCCGCCGGATAGGTCGAGCCGTTCACCTCCCACGGGGTCTTCGGCCGCACCAGCAGCCACTCCTTGTTCCAGGAGACGTCGGCGTCGGTGGGGGCCTCGATCAGCCGCAGGGTGTCGTCGGACTCGAGCAGGTAGACCTCTTCGTTGAAGAAGTCGGTGGCGCGGCTCAGGTAGTGCCGTTCGTAGCCGGGGGTGCGGTCGTAGCCCGCCGAGACGGCCACGTCGGTGGACCGGCCCTCGTACACGAATTCGGCCTCGGCCAAAGGGATTCCGCGCCGCCAGCGCTTCACCACCCGGGGATAGCCGGAGTCGGTGAGGGAACCGGGGCCGAAGTCCGTGCCCACGTAGACGGTGTCGTGATCGATCCAGGCGTAGTCGGACTTGGCCTCGGGTAGGTGGAAGCCGCCGTCCGCCGGGTCGATGAAAGTCTTTGCCTCGATGTCGAATTCGCGGATCACCTTGGCGTCCGCGCCGCCGCGCGACAGGCTGATCAGCGCGCGCCGCTGTTCCGGGCGCTTCACCGCCGCGCCGCCCCACACCCAGTTCTCGCCCTCGGCCGCGGCCAGCGCGTCCAGGTCGATGAGGATCTCCCAGTCCGGCTCGGCCTTGGCGTATTCGGCGAAGGTGGTGCGCCGCCACAGGCCCTTGGGGTGCTCGCGGTCGCGCCAGTAGTTGTAGAGCCATGGGCCGCGCCGGCTCGGATAGGCGATGCGGGTGTCGGTGTCGAGCATGGCGAGCACACGCGCCTCGAGTTCGCCGAAACGCTCGGTCGAGGCGAAACGCTCCTTCGACACCGCGTTCCGTTCTTCGGCCCACGCCAGCGCGCGGTCGCTCTCGACTTCTTCGAGCCACAGGTAGGGGTCCGTCACACCCTCTCCAACACCGGTCATGCCCACATTGTTGCCCAGGGGCGCGTTCGCCGGTCGCGAACGTGTTGCCGACCACTGTGGCGAGGACGGTCGGGCGCGGGTGACGCCGACCGCACTGTCCGGTCAGTAGGATTGCCGGGTGTCGCATGAGCCCCGGCTGTGGGAACAGCACTGCTGCCTGCCATTACTGCCGACCGCGGACGTCACCGAGCTGATTCGGTACCCGCTGGGCTCGTATCTCTCGGTGAACATCGGATATTCGCCGCAGACCACCCGCGATTCGCTGGAACTGGTCACCCAGCTGCGACGGGATGCCTTGACGGACGGCCGTTTCCGGCTGGTGCACGACATCGAGGACGCCTGGCCCAGCACGCCGACCGCCGAGACCGAGTCCACCATCGCGCTGGCCTTCGATCTCGAGGACGCCGGGCCGCTGGACGGCGATCTCGACAATGTCGAGCTGTTCCACGAACTGGGCCTGCGCTCGCTGCTGCCCACCTACAACCACGCCAATGCCGCCGGCTGCGGCTGCCTCGACACCGAGGACACCGGGCTCACCCGGTACGGGCGCGACCTGATCCGCACCCTCAACGAGGTGGGCGTGTTCGCCGACGGGTCGCACTGCTCGCGCCGCACCGGCCTCGACATCGCGGAGATCACCAGCGTCCCGATGATCTACAGCCACTCGAATTTCGCGGCGCTGTGGGAGCATCCGCGCAATATCGCCGACGAGCAGGCCAAGGCGTGCGCGGCCACCGGCGGGGTGATCGGCGTCAACGGGGTCGGCATCTTCCTGGGCCGCAACGAGCCCGCCGACCGGGCCGGGCGGGTGGAGGCCATGGCCGACCACATCGCCTACGGGGCGGAACTGGTCGGTATCGAGCACGTCGGGGTGGGCTCGGACTACTCCTTCGACGCCGACGATTTCAATCGGGAGCTGATCGAGAATCCGGAGAGCTATTCCGAGGAGTACCTCCGCTACGGCCAATTGCAGTGGACGCCGCCGGAGGATCTGCTCGGCACGTCGGGGGTGCGCGGACTGGACGCGGCGCTCGCCGACCGCGGCTTCTCCGCGGCGGACCGGGCGGCCGTCTTCGGCGGCAACTTCGCGCGCGTCGCCCGGCAGGTCTGGCGAGATTGACCCAGCGTGAGAGATAAGAAGGCGACGACTGATTTCGTGAGGATCCGGGTAACTCCCGGAGTACCCCCACGATGGGTTCCGGCACCCGGCCGCCGGCCCGCAATGTCAATAGGCAACGGCTCTCAGCCGGGCGCTGAGGCGCGGGGAGGCGGGGGAGTCTAGTCTCGAAGCCGTGACTTCCCACTACGATGTCGTCGTTCTCGGCGCTGGTCCCGGCGGTTACGTCGCCGCGATTCGTGCCGCTCAACTCGGCCTGCGAACAGCGATCGTCGAGCAGAAATACTGGGGTGGCGTGTGCCTGAACGTGGGCTGCATTCCGTCCAAGGCACTGCTGCGCAACGCGGAGCTGGCTCATATCTTCACCAAGGAAGCGAAGACCTTCGGTATCTCGGGTAACGCGACCTTCGACTTCGGCGCGGCGTTCGATCGCAGCCGCAAGGTCGCGGACGGCCGGGTCAAGGGCGTCCACTTCCTGATGAAGAAGAACAAGATCGACGAGTTCGACGGCAAGGGCACCTTCACCGGCCCGAAGTCGCTCTCGGTCGCGCTCACCAAGGGCGGCGCCGAGGACATCACGTTCGACAACGTGATCATCGCCGCGGGCACCGAGACCAAGCTGCTGCCGGGCACCTCGCTGTCGGCCAACGTGGTCACCTACGAGGAGCAGATCCTCACCCGCGACCTGCCGGGCTCCATCCTCATCGTGGGTGCGGGCGCCATTGGCATGGAGTTCGGCTACGTCCTCAAGAACTACGGCGTGGACGTGCGCATCGTCGAATTCCTGGACCGCGCACTGCCGAATGAGGACGCCGACGTCTCCAAGGAGATCACCAAGGCGTACAAGAAGCTCGGCATCACCATCACCACCGGTGCGGCCGTGCAGTCCATGGAAGACGACGGCTCCAAGGTCACCGTCGCCATCAAGGACAACAAGACCGGCGCCATCGAGACCGTCACCGTCGACAAGGTGCTGCAGGCCGTCGGCTTCGCGCCGCGCGTGCAGGGCTACGGCCTGGAGAACACCGGCGTCGCGCTCACCGACCGCGGCGCCATCGCCATCGACGACTACATGCGCACCAACGTCCCGGGCATCTACGCCATCGGTGACGTCACCGCCAAGCTGCAGCTCGCGCACGTCGCCGAGGCGCAGGGCGTGGTCGCCGCCGAGACCATCGCGGGCGCGGAGACCCAGGCGCTGGGCGACTACCGCATGATGCCGCGCGCCACCTTCTGCCAGCCGCAGGTCGCCTCCTTCGGCCTCACCGAGCAGCAGGCCAAGGACGAGGGCTACGACGTCAAGGTCGCCACCTTCCCGTTCACCGCGAACGGCAAGGCGCACGGCCTCGGCGACGCGCAGGGCTTCGTCAAGCTGATCTCCGACGCCAAGTACGGGGAACTGCTCGGCGGCCACCTGATCGGCCCGGACGTCTCCGAGCTGCTGCCGGAACTGACCCTGGCCCAGAAGTGGGACCTCACGGTCAACGAAGTGGCGCGCAACGTCCACACCCACCCGACCCTGTCGGAAGCGATCCAGGAAGCGATCCACGGCCTCGCCGGCCACATGATCAACTTCTGAAACGGTCCTGAAAGGCTCGGCGTCGGTGAAACCGCCGCCGCCGAGCCTTTGGCGCGTCAGGGCTGTTGTCGGGGTAAGAGGGTCACCGAGATCGGAGTTCTGCCCATTGTGGCGACCTTGGCCAGGCGGGCGTCGAAGGTGACCAAGGCGGCATCGTTCAACATCGCCACTGCGAGATAGGCGGCGTCGTAGGTGGATACGTTGTGCCGCATCGCCCACACGGCATGTTGCAGCGTGGTGTCCGCTGGAACGTATTCGAATTGCATTGATATCAGCGCGGATACGGCTGAATCGGCGTCAGATGCCTTGATGTGACTCTGAAGTACGGCCTTGTGCAGGGTTCGCTGAACTTCCAGTGGCATATGCGCGGGCGCACACCAGTCATCGTCGGCGACCAGGGCTGCCCGGGCCTCGTCACCTTTCGTCGACGGATCGACAAGGGCCAATACCATCGCGTTTGCGTCGACAACGATCAATCCTCGACCTCTCGCCCGCGCCGGATCTCGGCGACAACATCCTCGGCGCTCATGGTGAGACTGCGATGACCGACCATGCTTTCCATGAGGTGCCGGTTGCGCTCGGCTCGAAACTCGCGTTCGAGCAATCCGCGCAGGTATGTCTGGGTTGTCTGCCCGCGTGCCGCCGCTCGAGCTGCAATGGCGTCGCGGACTTCTTCGGGAACGTCTTTGATCTGGATTGCCACAGCCATCTTTCCATCCTACATGCGCATGTCATGCGCATGTAGGGATTATTCGCGGTGGTAGGCGGTTTGTGCGGCCCTGATGTCGCCGATATTGGATTCGAGGATGTCGATCAGCCCGACCAGCTGGTCGGCGACCCGTTCGCCGAGGTCGGTGAGGGTGTATTCGACGACCGGCGGGATGGACTGCTGGACTTCGCGGTGGACCATGCCGTCGCGTTCCAGGGTCTGCAGGGTCTGGGAGAGCATGCGCTCGGAGATGCCGTCGACCCGGCGGCGCAGCGCCGAGAAGCGGTAGGGGCCCTCGCGCAGGGCGGCCAGGGCCAGCACGCCCCAGCGGCTGGCGACGTCCTGCAGGACCGGGCGGGAGGCGCAGTTGCGGGCGAAGACGTCGGCTTCCAGGGTCGGGTCGTCCGCGAAGGACTTGTCGGAAGGCCGGGCGTTCATGAGATTCAGGTTACCTGTCATTCGGGTAGCGGTTCAGGAATAGCATGTGCTTACTATTAGTTAGTACATGTCGAGCGTGCAGTTCATTCCATCGAACCTGGAGGTAGTCATGACCGTCGCAGTCACCGGAGCCAGTGGTCAGCTGGGTCGCCTGGTCGTCGAGGCGTTGCTGAAGGACGGGTCGCAGCCCGTCGTCGCCGTGGTCCGCGATCCCGCCAAGGTGGTCGACCTGGCCGAGCGCGGCGTCGAGGTGCGGGTCGCGAGCTTCGACGATCCGGCGGCGCTGGAACGCGCCTTCCAGGGCGTCGACCGCGTACTGCTGGTCTCCGGCAACGAGTTCGGCAAGCGCGTGGCCCAGCACACCAATGTGCTGCGCGCCGCCGAGGCCGCGGGCGTGAAACTGCTGGCCTACACCAGCATTCCGCAGGCCGACCGCAATCCGCTGATCCTCGCCCAGGAGCACATCGGCACCGAGGCGGTGCTGGCCGGGGCGAGCATCCCGACCACCCTGCTGCGCAACGGCTGGTACTGGGAGAACTACGCGGGCGGTCTGGGCCACGCCGTCGCGAGCGGTGTGCTGCACGGCGCGGCCGGGGACGGGAAGGTGTCCGGCGCGGCGCGGGCCGACTACGCCGAGGCGGCCGCCCGGGTGCTCACCACCGACGGGCACGAGGGCAAGGTCTACGAGCTCGGCGGCGACGAGACCCTCTCGTACGCCGAACTGGCGCAGGTGATCTCGGAGGTCTCCGGCAAGCCGGTGCGTTACGAGGATCTGCCGCAGCAGGATTACGCGGCCGCGCTGCAGGGCGCGGGCCTGGACGCCGGATACGCGGCGGTGCTGGCCGATGCCGACGCCGGGATCGCGGGCGGCATCCTGTCCGTCGACTCCGGTGACCTGCAACGGCTGCTGGACCGCCCGACCACCCCGGTGGCCGAGGTGTTCCGGGCGGCGCTGAACTGATCGAGCGGACGGGGCGGGCTCAGTACCAGTTGTGGGCCTGCCAGAACGCCCACGCGTTGTTCGGGCTGCCGTAGCGTTCGACCATGTAGCGGTAGGCCCATCGCAATTGGGTGAGCGGGTTGAACATCCAGTCCGGGCCCTCGCTGAACATCTTGTGCGCGGGGAGGGCCTGGGGCAGCCCGTACGCGCCCGAGGTCGGGTTGATCGCGAACACCTGCCAGTCGCTCTCGCTGGTGATGATGTGGTTGAACGAATCCCACTGGTCGAACGGGACCATGAAGCGGGACATGGTCTGCAGGGCGGGCTTCGAAAAGCGCTGGGCCGAGCCGACCAGTTGCAGCAGCGAGGCCGGATCGATGGGAAGCGCGACCGGGACGCCGGTGGCGGAGACGGGGTTGGCGATCTCGGTGCGGGCGTCGGCGTGTGTGACGCCGACGGTCAAGGGCGCGATGGCCGCCGTCAGCAGTCCGAGTACCGCGACTCGGATCGGGCGCCGGCGGGCGGTGTTCTCGTGGGAAGCGGGCAACGCCTGGTCCTTCCGTGTCGTTCACGAAAAAACAGACCCCATCTGTCTTCCAATCAGAAACCGACCGTACGCCCCTGAACTTCGGTGTCCGGGTGAGCGACACGCGGGGAACTACCTGATCGGCGCTGACCCGCTGGTCAGCGCGCCCGCTCGCGCAGCAGTTCGCGCTCGCCGTCATTGGCGGTGAGTTCGGCCGCGCGCTCGAATGCCGCCCGCGCCTCGGCGGTCCGGCCCAGCCGTTCCAGCAGATCCCCGCGCACCGCGTGCAGCAGGTGATAGCCGTCCAGATCCGCTGCGACCGCGTCGATCAACTCCAGGCCCGCCGTGGGCCCGTGCACCATCGCCACCGCCACCGCGCGGTTCAACTCCACGACAGGTGACGGAAATCGTTGCGCGAGGACGGCATACAGTCCGGCGATACGCCGCCAATCGGTGTCAGAGGCGGCCGGGGTCACCGCGTGCACCGAGGCGATGGCGGCCTGCAGGGCGTAGCGGCCGGGCGGGAGCTCCCGCGTCCGGTTCAGGGTGTGGGCGCGGGCCAGGGCGGCCAGTCCGCGTTCGATGTACAGGCGGTTCCAGCGGGAACGGTCCTGATCGGGGAGCAGGACCGGGCCGCCGCCGGAATCGCTGCGGGCCGTGGTGCGCGAGGCCTGCAATTCCAGCAGAGCTGTCAGGCCGTGCACCTCCGGCTCCTCGGGCAGCAGTCCGGTGAGGATGCGGGCCAGGCGCAGCGCGTCCTCGCAGAGTTCGGCGCGCACCCAGCGTTCGCCGGAGGTGGCCGCGTAGCCCTCGTTGAAGATCAGGTAGATCACTTCGAGCACCGAGTCCAGCCGCGCGGTCAGCTCCGCGCCCTCGGGCACCTCGAAGGGGATCCCCTTGGAGGCGATGGTGCGTTTGGCGCGCACGATCCGTTGCGCCACCGTCGATTCCGGGACCAGGTAGGCGCGCGCGATCTCGGTGGTGGTCAGGCCGCCCACCATGCGCAGGGTGAGCGCCGCCCGCGCCGGGGGCGTGAGCGCCGGGTGGCAGGCGGTGAAGATCATGCGCAGCAGGTCGTCGGCGATCACCGGGTCCGGTTCGCCCACCGGCGCTTCCGCGGTGATCGCCTCCCGGCCCAGCAGCTCCAGCTTCCGGGCGAAGTTCGCGTCGCGCCGGATGCGGTCCACCGCGCGGTGTTTGGCGGTGAGCATGAGCCAGCCGCCGGGATTCGGCGGGACGCCCGCGGACGGCCACTGTTCCAGTGCCGCCACGTGGGCGTCCTGCGCGAGTTCCTCGGCGGTGGCGATATCCCCGACCAGGCGGGTCAATCCCGCCACCAGCCGCGGCCATTCGATGCGCCAGGCCGCTTCCACGGCCCGGCGCGCCCGCTCCTCCGGCGGAGTCAGTGCTGGCCTTCCAGCTGCCGCACCTCGACCTCGATCTCCCATTCGGGTCCGTGCACGCGCAGGAACCGGGAGGCCCATTCGGCGGCCTCCTCGTTGGAGCGGGTCTGCAGCAGCAGATAGCCGCCGATGATCTCCTTGGATTCGGTGAAGGGACCGTCCATGACGGTCTGCGTGCCGCCGGACTGCCGGATCCGGGCGCCCTCCTCGGGCGGGCGCAGGCCCGCGGTGTCGAGCAGCACGCCCGCCTTGGTCATCTCCTCGATGATCTCGTTGACCCGCGCGATCAGGTCCTCGCCGGGACCGTCGGGGGCCTGGGCGGGGTCCAGGCGAATCAGCACCAGGTGTCGCATAGTCGAATCCTCCTTCGTGTGGGGATCGTGGTTCGACCCTCGCCTACTCCTCGAACGGGGCGGGTCGGAATCGACATCCGGCTCAGACCCACTGCACCAACTGGATGACGATGCCGTTGGGGTCCAGCGCCTGGAAGTAGCGCTCGCCCCACGGCTCGGTCTCGATGGGCGTCACGATCGGCACGCCCTCGCCCTGCACGCGAGCGTATTCGGCATCGATGTCATCCACCACGAAGACCACCAGCAGGCCCTGGCCGGCGCTGCCCGCGATGCGGTCCGGCTTGAAGCTGCCCAGGCCGGTGCGCAGGTAGATGACGTCGAAGCCGGCGTCGGGCCGGGTCAGGTTGACGAAGCCGTCGGCCGACATCTTCTCGGTGAAGCCGAAATGCTCGATGAGGAACCTGGCGGAGGCGGTCTCGTCGGGCACGTTCAGCGAGATCGCGGATGCGGTGACGTTCAAGGGTCCTCCTAGGTGGTGCCGATTAACTCTGTACTATGTACGCTGTACTTTGTACGCAAATTCCCGACGGGACGCAAAGTGACGACCGTCACAGGGATACGATCGGCGGCGGAGGTGACGCGAATGGCCGCGAAGGGCGGGGAACGCAGCAGCGCGGGAGACTCGGTGCGAACCCTGGAACTGCTCTGGCGCGAGCCCGGCTCGGGCGGGTCGGCGCGCGGGCCCAAACAGCGCACCACCGTGGACGCCGTCGTCGCGGCCGCGATCGGGATCGCCGACACCCAGGGTCTGGCCGCGCTGACCATGCGTTCGGTCGCGGCCGCGCTCGGCATCACGCCCATGGCCACCTACACCTATGTGCCCGGCAAGGCGGAACTGCTGGATCTCATGCTCGACACCGTCTACCAGCGCATGGAGCGCCACGACCTGGGCGGAATGGGCTGGCGGGAGCGGGTTTCCACGATCGCGGCCGAGAATCGCGCCATGCTCGCGGCGCACCCGTGGGTGGCGTACCTGCCCACCACGCGCCCGCCGCTGGGGCCGGGCGTGGCGGCGAAGTACGACCACGAACTGCGGGCCTTCGACGGCCTCGGCCTCGGCGACCTCGACATGGACGCGGCGCTCACCTACGTGCTGGGGTTCGTGACCTCCACCGCGCAGCTCGCGATCGATACCGCGGCGGCGGCCGCGGAAAGCGGGCAATCCGACCATGATTGGTGGGAGCGCGCGGCCCCGCTGCTGGCCCGGGTGTTCGACGCCGAGCGCTACCCCTTGGCGGCGCGGGTCGGCGAGGCGGCCGGACAAGCGCACGACAGCGCCTACAGCGCGGACCACGCCTACGAATTCGGTCTCGCCCGGGTCCTCGACGGGCTGGCGGGCCTGATCGAGCACCCCGAACGCTGATCGGGACCCCCTGGGCGCGCCTGTCTCTTACGCGAACCTGGCACAGACCGACCGGGACGATGGTCTCAATTTCGCCGCACGGAGCGGCGGGTGGCGGCAGAATTTCAGCTATGCCCCGATCGGCCCCGGCAGTCGTTGCCGCCGAAACCTTCACCAGGGCAGCGCAGCCGGTGCTTCCCGTGGGGGAGGGACTGGTGCTGAGGCCGTGGCTGCGGCGCGACGGCCCCGAGGTGTACGCGGCATTCCAGGATCCAGCTATCGCCCGCTGGCACGTGCGCACCGCCGACACCGTGGAGGAGGTCGGGGACTGGGTCGACTCGTGGGCGCGGTCGTGGAGCAGTGGCGCGGCGGCGAACTGGGCGGTGGCGGATAGTCGCAGCGGTCGGCTGATGGGCCGCGCCTCACTGCATCACATGGAGCTGTGGCACGGTGAGGCGGAGGTCGCGTACTGGGTGATCCCGGCGGCCCGCGGTCGCGGCATCGCCCCGCGGGCGGTGGAGGCGCTGGTCGGCTGGGCCTTCGAGGTGGCCGGATTCCACCGCCTCGAATTACGCCATTCCGTGCACAACGCCCAATCCTGCCGGGTGGCCTGCAAATCCGGCTTCATCCTCGAGGGCATCAATCGCAGCGCGGGCCTGCACACCGACGGCTGGCACGATATGCACCTGCACGCCCGCGTCCAGCCCGCCCGCCCCGCCGAACCGGCCTTCCCGCGCGACATCCCGTACGAGGCCGCCACCCAGCCGGTCTTCCGCCCGCGCCGCTAGGGCTTCCGGTCAGTGGTCGGTCTCGATGCGCAGCGCGGTGATGGTGCTGGCGAGGCCCTCGTACTGATTGGTGAGCAGCACGATCTCGATGAGCCGCTGCTCGTCGTAGTGCGCGGCCAGCGCCTGCCAGGTGGCGTCGTCGAGATCGCGGGTGGTGACCAGCTGGTCGACGGCGGTGAGCAGGGCGCGTTCCTTGTCGGTCCAGCCCGCGGCGGCGGGTCCCTCGCGCAGCCGGTCCAGGATCTCGGGGGTGACGCCCGCGCGCCGTCCCAGCCGGATGTGATGGTCGGTCTCGTATTCGCATTCGCGCAGGTGCGCGACGCGCAGAATGACCAGTTCGGATTCGTAGCGCCGCAGTTTGCCGCCGGGCATGAGCCGCCCCGAGAAGTGCAGCCAGCCGCGGAACAGGCCGCCGGTGCGGCCGAGCGTGCTGAACAGGTGGGCGTCGTCCGTCCCGGCGGCGCGGGAAAGCGCCTGCCAGACAACCCAGTTGACCGGTCCGAGCTCCCGCAGACGGCCGGGAGCGATGCGTGGCTTCGTCGACACCATGGGTCCAGTCAACACCCTGTCTGGGCCACTCGCCAGACCGTGGCGGCGGGAGTCGTCGTCCCGGCGGCCGCCCCCGCGCTCCGACCGGGCCGCGAAGTCGGTGCGGGAGCGCGTCACTCGCGGACCGCGCGGGCGAGCCGGGTGAGTTCCAGGGCGCGGCGGGCGCGGGTCAGCACGTGGGCGCGGGAGCTGGCCAGATGCGCCAGCAGGGCGCGCAGGGCGGCGTCGAGATCGTCGGCGAGCAGGTGTTCGGCGATGGCGATGTGGTCCTCGGCCATGGCGGCGATGCGGCCGGGGGTCGGGATGTCGAGGGCGCGGACCGGACGGACGCGGGCTTGCACGGCCGAGAGCGCGTCGGCGAGCGCGGAATTGCCCGCGGCCAGCAACAGCGTGGTGTGGAAGCGTTCGTCGGCGGCGATGAGCTCCGCGTCGGGTGCGGGCGGGTGGTCGCGCAGGTCGCGCCAGAAGTCGAGTTCGCGGCGCACCTCGGCCAGGACCAGGGGCGTGCGGGTGGTGTCGGGGACCGGGGCCCGGAGCGGGGCGGCGGCCAGCGAGTCCGGGAGTCCGGCCGCGGTGGTCTGTAGTCGTTGAATTCCCCTGGCCTCCAGCACGATCCGGAGTTCGTACAGATCGCCCAGATCGTCCACCCGCGGCCGGTACGGGTACAGGCCGTCGGTGTGGCGTTCCAGCAGACCGTCGGACAGCAGCCGGGCCAGCGCCTCCCGGACCGGGGTGCGGGAGACGCCGTACGCCTCGGCGAGACGTTCCTCGCCGAGCCGCTCGGTCGGCACCAGCACCCCGGCCGCGAGATCCTGCTGGAGCGCGCGGTAGACCCGCTCCGACAACGGAATGCGCCCCCTGCGCGCGTTCACGCCGCTGTCCGATCAGATCGCCATGGCCAGGCGCACCGCGGATTCCGCGCCCGCGCCGCCCTCCCCGGAGGACGTGACGCGGCCCGAGCGCAGCACGGAGAACTGCTGCGCGGCCTGCAGGGCGAAACCGATGTGCTGTTCCACCAGCAGCACGCTCAGGCCGCCGCGGGCGGTGAGATCGATGATGGTGCGCTCGATCTCGGCGACCACCGACGGCTGGATGCCCTCGGTCGGCTCGTCCAGGATCAGCAGTTTCGGTTCGGTGATGAGGGCGCGGGCGATGGCCAGCTGCTGGCGCTGACCGCCGGAGAGCAGTCCGGCCTTGCGGGTCAGCAGTTCCCGCAACGCCGGGAACAGGTCCAGGGCTTCGGCGATGAGTTCCTTGCCCTTGGCCCGGCCGTCGGCCACCACCTGCAGGTTCTCCATTGTGGACAGTTGTGGAAAACTCTGCTGCCCCTGCGGGACATAGGCGATGCCGCGCTTGACCCGCCGAGACGGCGACATCTTGGTGATGTCCTCCCCGCCGAAGCGGATCTTCCCGGACTTGGCGGGCAGCAGACCGACCGCCGCGCGCAGCAGCGAGGTCTTGCCGGCGCCGTTGTGGCCCATGATGGCGGCCACGCCGTTGTCCGGAACCGTCAGGGACACACCGTGAATCACTTCGGTCCGGCCGTAGCCGGTGTGTAGGTCAACGAGTTCCAGCATTCGTGGCCTCCTTCGCCTCGTCCGATTCCTGCTCCGGGCCGGCGGCCTCGGCGGGCGGCAGCTCACCGGCCGCGGCGGTGCCGAGGTAGACCTCCTGCACCTTCGGATCGGCCTGTACCTGCTCCACCGTGCCCTCGCTGAGCACCCGGCCGCCCGCGAGCACGGTCACCGAACTGGCGAACGCGCGCATGAAGTCCATGTCGTGCTCGACCACGATGACCACCCGCTCACCGCCGATGCGGCGCAACAGGTTTCCGGTCTCCTCGCGTTCCTCGGCGCTCATGCCCGCCACCGGTTCGTCGAGCAGCAGCACCGACGCGTTCTGCACCAGCAGCATGCCGATCTCGAGCCACTGCTTCTGGCCGTGCGCGAGCACGCCGGCGGGCTGGTCGCGCAGCGCGGTGAGCCCGATGGTCTCCAGCGCCTCCTCGATGGCGGGCAGCACGGACTTGCGCCGCCGCAGCAGGGTGAGCGCCGACCGTCCCGCGCCCGCCGCGATATCGAGGTTCTGCAGCACGGTGAGCTGTTCGAACACGCTCGCGGTCTGGAAGGTGCGGCCCACGCCCAGGCGGGCGATCTGATGCACCTTGCGGCCGATGAGCTCGGCGCCGGTCTTCTGGGCCGAACCGGTCGCGGGGACCAGTCCGGTGATGGCGTCGATGAGGGTGGTCTTGCCCGCGCCGTTGGGTCCGATCAGGAACCGCAGATCGCCCTGCAGGACGGTGAGATCCACGTCGGAGACGGCCTTGAAGCCGTCGAAACTCACTGAGAGGCCGCGGATTTCGAGGTATTCGCTGTCCATGCCGGCGTTGCCGCCGAGCTTCGGTTCGGGTGCGGTCATCGGGCTTCCACCTTCTGCTCGGCGGCGGGCTCGGCCTCGGTCTGCGGCTCGGTGTCGGCCGCGGGGGCGACGGCGGGCTCGGGTCCGGTGGGCGCGGTGTCGGCGGCCCCGGTAGGTTGCCACCGCTCCAGCAGCTGCTTGGCCATGGGCCCGAATCCGGCCAGCCCGGCCGGAATGAAACCGACCACCACGATGAACAGCGCACCCTGGAAGTAGGTCCACGCCGAGGGGAAGTTCTCCGAGAACGTGGTCTGCGCCCAGGCCACGCCGATCGCGCCCAGCACCGGTCCGAGCAGGGTGGTGCGGCCGCCGATGGCGACGCCGATCAGGAACGCGATGGACGGGACCACGCCGATGTCGGCGGGGGAGATGATCCCGACGATCGGGGTGAACAGCGCGCCCGCGATACCCGCGAAGAACGCGGCCACCACATAGGCGACGATCTTGATATTGGCCGGGTCGTAGCCCAGGAAGCGGACCCGCTCCTCCTGATCCCGCACCGCGACGAGGAGTTCGCCGTACCGGCTGCGCATGAGCTGGCGCGCCACCGCCACCACCGCGAGCAGGGTGCCCGCCGCGATGAAGAACAGCATGCGCCGGTTCACCGGATCGTCCAGGCGGAAACCGAAGAACGACCGGAAGTCGCTGAGCCCGGTGAAACCGCCGATGGTCTGCTGCCCGGTGAGCAGGATCGCCAGCGCCGCGGCCAGCGCCTGACTCAGGATGGCGAAGTACGCGCCCTTGACCCGGCGCTTGAACACGCCGAAACCGAGCACCGCGGCCATGGCGGCCGGGAGCACCAGGATGGCCAGGATCGCCACCGGCGCGGACTCGAAAGGCAGCCAGTACGACGGCAGTTCGGGCACGCCGGCGATGACCATGAACTCCGGCACGTCCTCGTGCGCCTTGGCGGCGTCGGCCATCTGCAGGTGCATGGCCATGATGTACGCGCCCAGTCCGAAGAACACGCCCTGACCGAGGGTGAGCATGCCGCCCCGGCCCCACGCCAGGCCGATGCCGACCGCGACGATGGCGAAGCACAGGAACTTGGCGAGCAGGCTCAGCCGGAAATCGCTGAGCAGCGCGGGCGCGAGCCCGAACAGGACGATGGCGGCGATGGCGAAGCCGCCCAGGGCTTTCAGCGAAGAGTTGGCGCTCAGGCGCTGGATGGTTGTCATGCCAGACTCCTCGTCCGGACGGTGAACAGACCCTGCGGGCGGACCTGCAGGAAGATCACGACCACGATGAAGACGATCACCTTGGCGACCGTCGCCGTGGTCGAGTACTCGATGAACGAATTCAGCAGCCCCATACCGAAGGCCGCGATCACGGTGCCCTTGATCTGTCCCAGGCCGCCGATCACGACCACCAGGAACGCGTCCACCAGATACGACTGCCCGATGGTGGGGCTGGTGGAGCCGATCAGGGTCAGGGCGACACCGGCCACGGCAGCCAGTCCCGACCCGATGAAGAACGTGCTGACGTCGGTGAGACGGGAAGAGACGCCGGAGGTTTCGGCCAGGCTGCGGTTCTGCACCACCGCCCGGATGCGCCGGCCCAGCGGGGTCGTCTTGAGCGCGGTGGCCAGCGCGATCACCGCCACCACGGCCAGCACCATGATGAAGATGCGGGTCTTGGGCACCACGGTGCCCGCGATCCCGATGCCGCCGGTCAGCCATTCGGGCGCGACCACGTTCTTGGCGGGGGCGCCGAAGATGTCGCGCACCGCCTGCTGCAGCACCAGCCCGACACCGAAGGTGACCAGCAGGGTGTCCAGCGGGCGGTCGTACATCCAGCGGATGAGCCCCATTTCCAGGGCGGCGCCCAGCAGACCGCCGACCAGGAAACCGACGAACAGTGACACGATCAGCGCCACGCCGGTCGCCGAGATGAGTTGCTCCACAACGTAAGTGGTGTAACACCCGGCCATGATGAATTCGCCGTGCGCCATATTGATGACGCCCATCTGACCGAAGGTCAGTGACAGGCCCAGCGCGGCGAGCAGCAGGATCGAGCCCAGGCTCAGACCCGTGAACAGCTGTCCGACAGCGACTGCGTTCAATGTGCCCTCCGCTTCGCTCCGGGCCGGTTCGCGGCCCTGGAGGTCTCGTTCTTCCCTCCCTCCGCTCCTCCGCTTCGCTCCCCCGCTGCGCTCAGTCCAGAACGAGACGGGCCGCGAACCATCGGGGCGGTGAACAGGAATTGTTCGTCTATGTGCATGTTGATCAGCTTCTTCGTCAGTCGCCGTACGGCTGGTGCGGCGCTGAGCCGCACCAGCCGCCCCTCATCGGCGGCAGCGAGCTATTTGAGGCCCTTGGCCCAGTCGTAGTTCTTCAGGTACGGGTCCGGCTGGATGGCCTTGCCCGAGTCCCACACGGTGTAGATGAGCCCGTCGGGGTGGATCTCGCCGATGCGGGCGGTCTTGGTGATGTGGTGGTTGGAGCCGTCGATGGTGACGGTGCCCTCCGGGGCGTCGAAGCTGACGCCGTCGGCGGCCTTCTGTATGTCGGCCACGGCGAACGACTTCGCCTTCTCGACGGTCGCCTTCCACAGGAAGACCGAGGTGTAGGCGGCTTCCATCGGGTCGGAGGTGGGCTTGTTGGCGCCGTAGGCGGCCTTGTACGCCGACACGAACGCCTTGTTCTGCGGGGTGTCGACGGTCTGGTAGTAGTTCCAGGCGGTCAGCTGGCCCGAGACGTTCTGCACGCCGACGCCGCCGACCTCCTCCTCGGCGATGGACACCGAGACCACCGGCATCTCGGCGGCCTTCAGGCCCGCGTTCGCGTACTCGCGGAAGAAGGCCACGTTGGAGTCGCCGTTCAGGGTGTTGAACACCGCGCCCGCCTTGGCGCTGCGCACCTTGTTGACGATTGTGGAGAAATCGGTGGAGCCCAGCGGCGCGTAGTCCTCGCCCTTGATCTCGATGCCATTGGCGTTGGCGTAGGCCTTGATCTCCCGGTTGGCGGTCTGCGGGAAGACGTAGTCCGAACCCACCAGGTAGAGGGAGGTGACGCCCTTCTGCTTCAGGTAGTCCAGCGCGGGGATGATCTGCTGGTTGGTGGTGGCGCCGGTGTAGAAGATGTTCTTCGAGTCCTCGAGGCCCTCGTACTGAACCGGGTAGTAGAGCAGCGAGTTCAGCGATTCGAACTTGGGCTTCATGGCCTTGCGGGACGCGGAGGTCCAGCCGCCGAACACCGCGGCGACACAGTCGGAGCTGACCAGCTTCTCGGCCTTCTCGGCGAAGGTCTTCGGATCCGACGCGCCGTCCTCGAGCACCACCTCGATCTTCTTGCCGAGCACGCCGCCCGCCGCGTTGATCTGATCCACCGCCAGCTTGGTGGCATTGGCGACGGTGACCTCACTGATCGCCATGGTGCCGGTCAGCGAGTGCAGCGAACCGATCTTGATGGTGTCCTTCGAAGTGTCCACGCAGGACTTGGCATTGGATCCGGAGGCGGTGTCGCTGTCGCGCGACCCGCAACCGGCGACCAGGACGGCGGACAGCGCCAGCGCGGTCGGAATGGTGATCGCCTTCATCAGGCGGGAGGCCCTGTCCCGGCGGGAAGAGTCGTGCATCGGCGCATCCTTCGGTTCGCTTACGTATACAGCGGCTGTATTCGTGGAACGAAAGGTAAACGGGAGTTGTTGCGCCGGAATGACTCTCGATGAATGTCGGATTTCCTGTGTTGCCCGCTGATGAATTTCTGCTCACCGCAGTAGCTTTGCGATCGTGCGACGGCGGCATCGTTGCAGGTCAACAGGTATGAAACAGGCGAAAGCCGGTACCAGCGGAAGCTGGCACCGGCTCGAAAGCGATGGTGAGGTGGGGTTTACGGCTCGCAGCGGTCAGGAGCAGTACACCAGGCCGGTGTTCTGGTTGACCAAGAAGCACGGCCTGGTGTTGCTCGGCGTCCCGGAGCCGCTGATCCCGCCGATCATCGCGCCGACCAGGATCCCGGCGGGTATCGCCATGAACCCGAAACCGAGGCTGATGACGGTGACCACGAGACCGAAGATGCCCCCGATGAGCGCGCCGGTCGCCGCGTTGGCGCTGCCGGTTTGGGCGGTGCCCTCCGCGACGGCGGTGGCGGTCGGGTGTGCGACCAGTGCGGCGCCGTCGTCAGCGATGCTGGGGTTCAGCGAGAGCACCTGATCGGTGCCGTCGATGGTCACCGAGAGCGGCATCGTGGAAGTGACGATGCCGTTTCCGTCGAGGATGTTCACCGCGGTGTCGGTGAGCTGGAACGTGCCCCCGGTCAGGGTGGTGGTGACGGTCTTGTCCGCATCCGAGCGAACAATGGAGAAGCCCACGTCGTTCGCGTCCTGCGCGGCATGCTGGACGGAATGCACCGTGGCCGGATCGAAGGTCGGCGCGCCGTAGGACGTGCCCCCCGTAATCGCCAGCGCGGCAATGGTGAGACCGGCCGTCGCGATAACCTGCTTGATATTCACGTCATCATGTTCGTACGGAATTCCGCGGGCGTTGCCCGCCCGGATAGGTCATCGAATCCGTCACTGAATGATGTACGGGGAGATGGAACTTCGGTGTTCGCTGATATCCAGGGATTTGCCGAGTGGCGGGAATGCGCGTTGGGGGCAGTTGGCGCGTTCGCACACCCGGCAACCCGCGCCGATCGGAGTCGCTTTGGGCTCGTTGAGATCCAGGCCGTCGGCATAAACGGTGCGGCCGGCGTGACGCAATTCGCAGCCGAGGCCGATTGCGAATGTTTTGCCGGGTTCGCCGTAGCGGGTGGCGCGGCGTTCCACGGTGCGGGCCACCCAGAGGTATTTGCGGCCGTCGGGCATCTGGGCGATCTGGGTCATGATCTTCGCGGGGTAGGCGAAGGTCTCGTAGACGTTCCACAGGGGGCAGGTGCCGCCGCTGGAGGAGAAGTGGAAGCCGGTCGCGGACTGGCGTTTCGACATGTTGCCGGCGCGGTCCACGCGGACGAAGGAGAACGGGACGCCGCGGAGTTTGGGGCGCTGCAGGGTGGACAGGCGGTGGCAGATGGTCTCGTAGCTCTGCGTGAAGAAGGCCGACAGGCGTTCGATGTCGTAGCGGAAGTCCTCGGCCACCTCGTGGAAATGGGTGTACGGCAGGACGGTCGCGGCCGCGAAATAGTTGGCCAGGCCCAATTTCGCCAGCACGATCGACTCCTGGCTGGAGAAATTGCCCTCGGCCACCAGCTTTTCGATGAGGTCGCCGCATTCCAGATAGGCGAGTTCGGCGGCGAGTTTGAAGACGCGCTGGCCGCCGGAGAGATGAGGGGCGATTTCGAGGCGGCGGGCGATCGGATCGAAGCGGTGCAGGACGCCGTCGCCGAGGTCGATGCGTTCGACGATCTGGACGCCGTGGGCGTCGGCGAGGCGGCGCGGGATCTCACGTTTCAGGTCGCCGCCGTGGAAACGCATGCGATGCGTGAGTTCCTCCGCGGCGGTGTCCAATTCGTGAATGTAGTTCTGGCGCTGATAGAAGTAGTCGCGGACTTCCTCGTGCGGTTTCGAGATGGCGGCCGAACCGCTGCCGTCGGCGAACCGGTCCTCGGTGGCCGCGGCCAGCTGGGCGGTGGTGTTCCGATAGCGGCTGTGCATGTTCACCATGGCGCGTGCCAAACCCGGATGCGCGGACACCATTTCGGCGATCTCCTGCGCGTCGGCCTCCACCCCGAGTTCCTGATCCATCACGACCTCCTGGAGTTCGGCGATGAGCCGGGTGTCGTCCTGGGAGGAGAAGAAGCCGGCGTCGACGCCGAAGACTTCGCTGATGCGCAGCAATACCGGTACGGTGAGCGGGCGCACGTCGTGTTCGATCTGATTGAGATAGCTAGCCGAGATCTCGAGCTTCTTGGCCAGCGAGACCTGACTCAAACCGCGCTCGGTGCGCAGCTGCCGCAGCCGCGCTCCGACGTAAGTCTTGGCCATGTGCCCAGTTTATTGGCGAATTCACATCCCTGCCAATCGCAGGATTAGCAGACCTGCTGAGCTGTGCATCACACCGATGTCGGTAGCCCGGGATACCGTCGGGAAATGCTCTTGTCCGAAGTGGTCGAAGCATCAGCTGCCGTGCGGGCGACGTCGTCCCGCAAGAACAAGATCAATATCTGCGCCGAGCTGCTGAAACGGGCTGAGGCGGGGGAGTTGGCGCACGTCGTGGCGTGGCTGTCCGGCGAGCTGACCCAGGGTCGGATCGGCACCGGATGGCGGACGCTGACCGGGCTCGAGGTGGAGTCCGCGACCGTCCACACCCTGGCCGTGGAAACTGTGGACAACTTCTTCGAGCAGCTTTCCGGGGTGAGCGGCACCGGGTCGGCCGCCCGGCGCCAAGAGCTGCTGGCCACCCTGTTCGGGGCCGCCACCCGCGACGAGCACGACTTCCTGATCCGCCTGCTCACCGGGGAGATGCGGCAGGGGGCGCTGGCCGCCATCGTCGCCGAAGCCGTGGCCGTCGCCTTCGACGTGCCGATCGCCGCGGTCCGGCGGGCGCACATGCTGTCCGGGCAGCTGCCGGTCACCGCGGTCGCCGCCCGCACCGGCGGCGCGGCGGCCCTGGAGGCGTTCCGGCTCCGGGTCGGGCGGGCCATCCAGCCCATGCTGGCCTCGCCCGGCGCCAGCCTCGAGGAGGCGGTGGCCGAATTCGACGGGCAGGTCAGCGTCGAGCACAAGATGGACGGCGCGCGCATCCAGGTGCACCGCGACGGCGACCAGGTGTGGGTGTTCACCCGAACCCTGCGTGAGATCACCGCGAGCGTTCCCGAATTGGTGGAACTGGTGCGGAAATTGGATTGCACCAGTGTGGTGCTCGACGGAGAAACCCTGGCGCTCAATGATTCCGGGCGGCCGCGGCCGTTCCAGGAGACCATGAGCCGCTTCGGCGCGACCGTCGCGCAGGAACTGCTGCTGCACCCGTATTTCTTCGACTGCCTGCATGTGAACGGGGAGGATCTGCTCGACGCGCCGTTGCGGGATCGCCGTCGGGCGCTCACCGAGGTGGCCGGGGGTCTCGGCATCCCGGCGCTCATCGCCCCCGATCCCGAGCGCGCCGCCGAGTATTTCGACGGTGCGCTCGCCGCGGGGCACGAAGGCATCATGATCAAATCTCTGGACGCCCCCTATGCTGCGGGTCGTCGCGGGCGGGCCTGGCAGAAGATCAAGCCCACCCACACCCTCGACCTGATCGTGCTGGGCGCGGAATGGGGATACGGCCGCCGCACCGGTTACCTGTCGAATCTCCATCTGGGCGCGCGGGATCCGCAGGGCGGGCCGCCGATCATGGTCGGCAAGACGTTCAAGGGCCTCACCGATGCCCTGCTGGACTGGCAGACCAGTGAATTCCCGCGCCACGAACGCGATCGGGACGCGAATACCGTCTATCTCCATCCGGAACTGGTGGTCGAGATCGCGTTGGACGGAGTGCAGACCAGCCCCCGCTATTCCGGTGGAGTCGCCCTCCGGTTCGCCCGGGTCGTTCGTTATCGCCCCGACAAGGAACCCCACCAGGCCGACACCATCGACACCATTCGGGCCCTGCTACCCGGGGCGAAATAGGGGCTTTTCCCTAAACCTTCCGCGTTTCGGTCCTCTCACAGGAGATTCACAGCTGAAACCTGGGTCGCTCCGAGATTCGTATCGCACGATTCGGTGGTCGAGCTTCGGCGGACGGTTGTCAGGTGACGGGTCGTCGCAGGAACTGCCACCGCATCTCCCACGCGGAATTCCCTGCACGCCCCGTGCCATCCGCCGGCTCGACGGTGGATTGCGCATGGTCCACCTGTGTGGCCGACGGTGCCTCGCCCCCTCGCCGGGCACCGCCGGCCGCGGTCATGTCTCGCGGTGGTCAGGATTCGTAGTCGTGGGTGCCGGTGAGGTTCGGCAGCCGGCGGCGGCCCGCCGCGAGTTCGCCCGCGAGATCCTCGTAGGCGATGGCCAATTCGGTGAGCCGCTGGGCGGCGTCGAGCGTGGCGGCGTCGGGCGACATGGCGAGGGACAGGTAGGCCAGCGCGGAGAACTGGGCCAGCCGGTCCACCACGGTGCCGACGGTCTCGGTGTGCAGGTGCGCGTCGCGGGCGGCCTTGGGCATCTCGGCCGCCACCCAGCAGTCGATATCGTGCACCAGCCGGGCCCGGTCGTGGTCGATGCGGTGGGTGCCGTCGGCGGAGGTGAGTCGCCGCTCGTGCAGGTCCGCGAGTAATCCGGCGCAGCGCAGTACCGGATGGTCGTCGGGGGGCAGGCCGCGGCAGGCTTGCAGCAGGAGGTGTTTCGGCGGGAGCGAATGCACGGCCGACATCCTGCCCCTCGAATGTCTCCGAACGGCAACGACATTCGGTGCCACATTGCCTTCCAGGGGTTGCATCCGGTGCCGTGACGTGCCGTGATGGTGGGGTGATCGTCACCGTGACCATGAACCCCGCCTACGACATGACCTACCGGGTGGAGCATTTCGAGCGTGGTCGCGCGCATCGGGTGCACTCGGTGGACCAGCGGCTGGGCGGGCGTGGCATCAATGTCACGCGGGTGCTCAACCAGCTCGGCAAGTACGCCCGCGCCACCGGGTTCTCGGATCACTCCTTCGCGGCCGCGGCGGAACTCGAGATGCCGGTGGACTTCGTGCACGCGCTGCCGTGGGTGCGGCGCACCGTGGTGATCAGCGAGTCCGACGACGGCACCGCGACCGCGCTGTGGGAGCCGGGGCCGCGAGTCACCGAGCCGCGCGCCGTGGATCAGTTGCGGGTGCGGGTGGCGGGGCTGCTGTCGGACATGAGCGGGCTGGTCATCTCCGGGTCGCTGCCGGGCGGGGTGAGCGCGGGGCTGCCCGCCGAGCTGGCCCGCACCGCCATCGCCCGGGGCGTGCCCACGGTCTGCGATTGTGACGGTCAGACACTGGAATTGGCGGCGCGGGTGCCGGGCATCGTGCTCACGCCGAATGTCGAGGAGCTGGAACGGCTGACCGGCCGCCCGGCGGGCACCGTCCCGGAGATCCTGGCGACCGTGGAACCCCTGATCGCGGACGGTGTGGGCGCGGTGGTGGTGACCCGCGGCGGCGACGGCATGGTGGCGGTGACCCCGACCCGGGCCTGGACGGCCGCGCTGCCGAAGCCGCTGGCGGGCAACCCCACCGGGGCGGGGGACGCCGCGGTGGCGGCCATCATCGCGGCGCTGGCCGCCGAGCCCGCCCCCGACTGGCCGGTACTGCTCGCCGACGCGGTCGCCACCTCGGCCGCGGCGGTGGTGATCCCGGTCGCGGGCGAGATCGACCGGGTGCTGCGGGACCGGCTGCTGCCCACCGTGCGGGTGCGGGAACTGGAGACGGTCGCGGTCCGGCCGTAGACCGCATCGCGCCCGCAGGGGAAAACAGACCCGGCGGCGTGGTGGTCCGATCGGGGGATGACTCGGGGTTACGTTGGGGGAGTGTCGGACCTGGAGACTCAACCCGATCGAGGGCCGGGTGTCGGGAATGGATATCGCATGCCGCGGGTGGTGCGCGCGGCGCAGGTGCTCGCCGTGGGTATGGGCGGGCTGGGCGTGCTGTGCGTGGCGGCCTCGGGCTGGTTGATGGGTTCGACGGCGGCCCTCGCGACGGGGGTGCCGTTCGTCCCGGCGCTGCTGCTCGGGCTGATGGGGTTGACCTTCCATTCCGAGGGCCAGGCGATCCGGGTCGGCGCGATCCTGGTGGCGGTGCTGAACATGTTCTGGACGGTGCCGTCGATTCTGGACGGACGGCCGCCGGGTCCGCTGGGTCCGCTGGTGTCGCTCGCGGTGATCGTGCTGCTGTTCCGGCGCGATGCGCGCGACTGGTTCGAGCCGTCGAGCTTCTGGTGAGCGATCCGGCCGCACCGTAACAAGTCGGTCATCTCGTCTGCTCATTCGCAATCCGCCCGCAATTGCGGGCACCTACCGTGACCCTATGAGTTCGGAAGTGGCCGCGGGGACGGGCATTCACATCAGCGGGCTGAGCAAGACCTTCCGGTCGGGGCGGCGGACGGTGGCCGCCCTGGACGCGGTGGATCTGCACACCGAACAGGGCGCGTTCCTGTCGCTGCTGGGGCCCTCGGGCTGCGGCAAGTCCACGATCCTGCGGATTCTCGCGGATCTGGAGTCGCCGTCGGCGGGGACGGCGCGGATCAATGGCGAAACCCCGGCCGAGCTGCGGCGGCGGCATCAGTTCGGGATTGCCTTCCAGGATTCGGCGCTGTTGCCGTGGCGCAGTGTGGAATCCAATATCAAGCTGCCGTTGCAGGTGGCGGGCCTGCCGGTGGACAAGGAGCTGATCGCGGACCTGATCGCGCTGGTCGGGCTGGAGGGCTTCGAGAAGAGCAAGCCCGCGCAGCTGTCCGGCGGTATGCGGCAACGGGTTTCGATCGCCCGCGCGCTGGTGGTGAAGCCGACCATTCTGCTGCTCGACGAACCGTTCGGCGCGCTCGACGATATGACCCGGCAGCGGCTGAACCTGGAACTGCTGCGCATCTGGACCGAGAAACCCGCCACCACCCTGATGGTCACGCACGGCATCGCCGAGGCCGTCTTCCTCTCCGACGTGGTGGCGGTGATGAGCCCGCGGCCGGGCCGGGTGGTGGAGATCGTCGAGATCGATCTGCCGCGGCCCCGCACCCCGGAGATGATGCGCACCCCCGAATTCCACAAGCTGCACGACTACCTGTCGGAGCTGCTGTTCGGGCGCGGCGGGCACGGAGGGGTGGCGACGGAATGAACCGCCTGTCCCGAATCGGCGGCGCGGCGGGCATTCTCGTGCTGCTCCTGGTGTGGACCCTGCTGGCCGAGCTCCGCGTCGCGGGCGGCACGGTGCCCAGCCCGTGGACCGTGCTGCGCACCATGTACACCGACGGCTGGGCGCTCTACGGGCCGAACTTCCGGATCACCGCGTGGGGCGCGCTGCAGGGCTTCGCGTGGGGGAACGGGCTGGCCATCGCGCTCGCGGTACTGGTGGTGCTGATCCCGCCGATCGAAATGCTGGTCACCCAGCTGGCCATCCTCAGCTACTGCACGCCGCTGCTGGCGCTGGGGCCGATCATCCTGGTGGTGTTCGGCGGCCGCACGCCCACGGTGTTCCTGGCGGCCATGTACTGCTTCTTCACCACCATGGTCGGGACGGTGTCGGGTCTGCGGTCGGCCGATCCCACCGGACTGGACCTGGTGCGCGCCTACGGCGGCGGGCGCTGGCAGCGACTGTGGCGGGTGCAGCTGATCGCGGCGCTGCCGAACACCTTGGCGGCCTTGAAGATCGCCGCGCCGTCCGCGGTGCTGGGCGCGATCATCGGCGAGTACCTGGGCGGCGTGGACAGCGGCATCGGGGTGGCGCTGACCGCCGCGCAGACCGCCTACAACGTGCCGCGCACCTGGGGCATGGCGCTGGCCGCGGCCGCGCTGGCCGGACTGGGCTACGCCATCGTGGCGCTGGTGGCCCGGATCGCGGTGCCGTGGACGCGAGCGGAGGCGTGATGAGAACCCTGAACATGCTGCGTCCGATCGGCAGATTCCTGCTGCCGCTGCTGGTTTCGCTGATCCTGCTGGTGGCGCTGTGGTACGGCTTCCTGAAGCTGTATCCGCAGGTCGGACTGGTCGGCAAGAGTCCGGGCGAGGTGTGGCGGTACCTGGTCACCGGGCCCACCTCCGAGTCCGCCCGCAGGATCATCTTCGGCGAACTGCGGATCACGCTGCGGGACGCGACGATCGGGTTCGGTTCCGGGATGGGCGCGGCGCTGCTGGTGGCCGCGGTGTTCGTGGGCGTCCCGGCGGTGGCGCAGGCGTTCATGCCGGTGGCCATGCTGCTGCGGTCGGTGCCGCTGGTCGCGATCACCCCGATCATCGTGCTGGTGTTCGGCCGCGGGCTGCTGGGCGTGACCGTCATGGCGGCGATCGTGGTGTTCTTCCCGGCGCTGGTGATGATCATGACCGGCTTGCGGTCCGCGCCCCGGCAGGCCAATGAACTCGTGATGGCCTACGGGGGTTCGCATTGGACGGCGCTGCGCATGGTGGCGTTGCCCGCCGCACTGCCGTCGGTGTTCGCGGCGGCGCGAATCTCGGTGCCGGGCGCGCTCATCGGGGCACTGATCGGCGAATGGCTGGGCAGCGGAACAGGTTTGGGCGCGGGCCTGATCCGCGCGATACCCACGTTCCAGTACAACCGGTTGTGGGCATCGATCGCGCTGGTCACGGTGGTGTCGGTGGTGGCCTACGCGGTGGTCGGCGTAGTGGAGAACCTGGTGCTGGCGCGCTTCTCGCCGCGCGCCGGACGGGATTGAGCACATGAGTTAACGCGGCGCATACAAATACGTTGGCCAAAGCAAAAAATCGGAAATCGAAACCGCCTACATTCGCCGCATGAGTGGTTTGTTCCGGCCGGTTCCGGCCGCGCAGTTGTCCATGGGCCGTCGCTCCTTCTTCCGCTACGCCGGGTTGGCCGGCGCGGCGGTGAGCACGGCCGGGGTGCTCGCCGCCTGCGGAAAGGACTCGTCGGGCGGCGGGAACGGCAGTGTCGCCGACGGTTCCAAGTTCGGGACCGTGGCGGTGCAGTTGTCCTGGCTGAAGAACATCGAATTCGCGGGGGAGTATTTCGCCGATTCCAAGGGCTATTTCAAGGACGCCGGATTCGGGTCGGTGAATCTGATCGCGGGCGGCGCGGCCAGCACCTCGGTGGAGGCCGGGCTCGGCACCGGCAAGATCTGGATCGGCATGTCCGCGCCGCAGACCACCGCGCCCGCCATTCTGGAGGGTCTGCCCGCCAAGATCGTCGGCACCACGTATCAGAAGAACCCCTTCTGCATCGTGAGTGCCGCGAACAAGCCGATCCGCAGCCCGCAGGACATGAAGGGCCGCAAGATCGGGGTGCAGGACACCAATCAGCTCATCTTCGACGCGCTGCTCGCCGCCAACAACATGTCACCGGGCGACGTCACCGTGGTGCCCGCGCAATACGATCCGACGCCGCTGGCCAACGGCGAGGTGGACGGCTGGGTCAGCTACGCCACCAACGAGCCGATCACTCTGGCGTCCAAGGGATTCCAGAACGTGAACTTCCTGTTCGCCGACTTCGGGCTGCCGCTGGTCGCGGAGACGCTGACCGTGCATCAGAAAACCATCGACACCGAGCGCGACAAGCTGAAGGCGTTCCTGATGGCGGAGGTGAAGGGCTGGAAGGACGCCGTCGCCAATCCCGGCGAGGCGGCGCGGCTGGCCGTGGAGGTGTACGGCAAGGACCAGCGGCTGGAACTGAAGGAACAGTCGCTCGAAGCGATGGCGCAGAACGATCTGGTGGTGTCCGCGAACACCAAGGCCAACGGCCTGTTCACCATGACCGACGAGCTCATCGCGCAGAACATCGCGGCGCTCGGCAAGTCCAAGATCGACATCAAGGCCGAGCAGCTGTTCGACCTGTCGGTGCTGAAGGAGATGTTCGCCGAGCACCCGGAACTGAAGCAGTAGACCGGGACCGGGGGTCAGCGCGCCAGTTGCACGTGCCGCCGGCCCCCACCCGGCGAAGTGGACAGCGGCTCGGCCGACCGGCCGTTGCGGACCGCCAGCAGTTCCGCGGTGATCGAGACGGCGGTCTCGGCCGGGGTGCGCGCCCCCACGTCCAGGCCCGCCGGGGAGTGCAGGCGGGCGAGGGTCTCGTCGCTGAAACCACCCGCCTGCAGGGCCTCCAGCCGATGCCCGTGTGACGCCGGGGTACCCAGGGCGGCCAGATACCCCAGCTCGGGTAGTCGCAAAGCGACTGTGAGCAAAGGGATTTCGAACTTCGGATCGTGCGAGAGCACCACCATGGCGGTATCGCGATCGATCTCACCGGCCGAGGCCAGGGTGTTGAGATAGCGGTGCGGCCAGTCGACCACCACCTCGCAGCCGGGATAGGCGGTCGGGTTGGCGAAGGTCGGGCGGGCGTCGACGATGGTGATCCGGTAGCCGAGCATCCGGGCCTGGGTGGCCAGCGCGCTCGCGAAAGCATTGGCCCCCACCAGGATCAGATGCGGCGGGCGGGCGAACGAGGACACGAACACGTCGGAGTCGGGGAGCGAGACCAGCTCGGTGCCGTGCTTGCGGTCGGTGATGAGGTGCTGCCCGATCACGTCCGGATCGGAATGCCAGACCACGGTGAACAGGGTGACCTGACGCTGCGCCTCGATATCCGCCGCGATATCCGGGAATTCCGGAAAGTGCCTGCGCGAGAACGGTTCCGTGAAGACGTCGAGGGTGCCGACGCAGTCCATCTGGGCGTCCAGGCCGCTGCCCGGACCGAACCGCTGCAGACCGCGCCGGCCGGTGCGCGCCGACTCCGCGGCCGCCTCGTACGCGGCGGCCTCGGCGCAGCCCGCCGAGATGGATCCGAAGGCCCGGCCGTCGGCGTCCACCACCATGGCCGAACCGATCGGCACCGGCGTCGCGCCCTGCGCCCGAACGAGAGTGGCCAGTCCTCCGGTCCGCCCGCTGTGCCACACCCGAAGAAGGTCGTCGATGATTTCCCGCATCACATGCTCCCGCTCACAGTGCGCTCCCCGCCGGATAATCCCGATCGATCCCCGTAGCGAGGTCATCGCACGTGACGCACACCATATCCGCTCGTTCTCGTAAATAAGTGCCCGCCCCTGAATTTCCCTCCGCGCTCGCGCGGACCCCCGCCCAGTGCGCGCGCCCCAGCACCACCGGATGACCCGGAACCGACCCGAAGAACGCGCGCGCCACCCGGCTCTCGCTCGCCCGCGCCGCCGCGATCACCCGCGCCACCACCTCGGGGCCGACGTCCGGCGTATCCACCGGCATGATGGCCGCGAACTCGGCGGGGGCGGTCGCCGAGGAGCGTGTGGCGATGCCGGGCGCGGCCGCCGCGGCCAGGCCCGCACGGGTCGACGCGCTCAGCCCGAGGTCCCAGTCCTCGACCCAAATGGGTTGCGCGCCTTCGGGAATCGCTATGCCCGAGGTTTGCGACACCAGCCAGCTGCCGTTCGCCGCCCCATACGCGGGTCCGGTCGCGCCCAGCACCACGACGACCCGTTCGCAGCCGCCGTCCCGCAGCGCCCGCACCGCCCCGCGCAGCCACGCGCCACCCTCGGCCAGCACTTTCGGCATGCCATATCGCCGACCGGCACCGGCCGCGAGCAGAATTCCATCGCAGCGTTCGGGACTCACGCGAGCAGGGTAATCCCGCCCGCGCGGGTTCGCTGGCCAAGCGACCAGAAGGGTAGCCCGACCGGCCCGCCGCACATCGGACCAGATGGGACGGTGCGGGGCAGACCGATGGGCCGCGCGGTCACGCGCCGAGCGCGGTCAGCGTCTGCTGGACCTTCAGCGGGCGGGCAGGATCGATGCCCTCGCAGAGGGTGCGGGCCTTCTCCAGATAGACCTGCGCCAGGCCGGGGTTGTCGGCGCGGCGTTCGAGCTCGCCGAGCGCCCACCACGCGGCCGCCTCACCGCCCGCGTCGGACATGCCGCGGGTGAGAGCGCGCGATTCCTCGTATTTGATACGGGCGGAATCGAATTCGCCGCGGTTGCGGTGGATGTGGCCGAAGCCGCGCAGGGTGTCGATCTGGAGCAGGGTGTCCGGGATCTCCTTGCTGATCCGGTAGGCCTCCTCGAACAGCGTCCAGGATTGGTCCAGGTTGCCGCGCAGGCCGGCGATCCCGCCCAGCCCCCACACCGACCAGCCCTCGCAGTAGCCGTCCCCGATCCGCAGGGCGATGGCGTGCGCCCGGTGGTAGTACTCGTCGCCCGCGGCGTACCGCTCACTGAGCCGCTCGATATGGCCGAGTTCGCGCAGCGCGTCGCACTCCAGATGCAGGTCATCGAGCGAATGCGCGATGCGCAGGACCTGCCGGACCGCGTCCCGGGCGGCATCGCGGCGATCCTGGTGCCGCAGCGCGGCGGCATGCCAGAGCAGGGCGCGGGCGGTGCGGGCATGATCGCCGATGTCCTCGGCCAGCCGCCGGGCATGCTCGAAACAGAGCGCGGCCCTGGAGTATTCGCGCACCGTATTGAGCAGGTGACCGAGGCCGTACCAGGCGTCGCATTCGGCGGTCCGGTCGCCGATGGCGTGATTGATCGAGGTGGCGAGCTCGAACATGCTGCGGCTCTCGGCCAGATAGCCCAGGGTGGCGAGCTGCCCGGCCAGCAGATCGGCGAACCGCGCGGTGTCCGAGGTGCGTTCGGCGGTGCGGGCGCATGCCAGCATGGTGCCCAGCCGCTCCTCGAACCACAGCCGGGCCTGCATGACGGCCATATTCGGATTGCGGAAGTCGCGGCCCGCGTGCGGATGCACGGTGTCGAACGCGTGCGGATGCACGGTGTCGAAGGGGCGCGGTTTGCCGATACCGCTCGCCGTCGCCAGATAGTGCCCGAGCAGGCGGCCCAGCGCGGCCCCGTGCTCGCCGGGCCGGCTCTCCGCGTCGGCGCGGCAGCGGGCGTAGAGGTGCAGCAGATTGTGCATCCGATACCGCTGATGACCCGGACGGCTGGCGAGCTGATCGATCATCCCGTCCTCGAAGACCCGCTGCAGCAGGCGTTTCGCGGCCGAGTCCTCGGCCTGCGCCATGGCCGCGAAATCATCCGAGGACACCGTCGAACTCGGGAACCAGCCGAGCAGCCGCACCGCGCGGCGCGCCTCCTCGTCGCGGAGCCGGGCGTACGAGAGGGCGAAGGCGTCACGTATGGACTCGTCCTCGGCGGAGAACTTGTCGAGGATCAGCTCCGCGGGGCACAGACCCACGCTCGGCCCGGTCGCGGGCAGCGTTACCAGGGTGCTCAGGGCGTCGAGGTCGTCGCGCAGGTCCGCCAACAGTCCCGGCCGGCGGCTGATCCGGCCCGCGACCAAGCGGATCGGCAGCGGCAGCCCGCCCGCCACCTCCACGATCCGGCGAGCCGCCGCGGAGTCGTAGCCCGCGCCCAGATTGCCCAGCGTGGCCAGCATCTCCTCGGCCTCGTCCGGGCCCAGCGGCTCCAGCTCCAGCTGATTGACCCGCACCATGCCGGTCAGCGGACGCCGGCTGGTGATCACCACGAAGCAGCTCGGCGACTGCGGCAGCAGCGGCCGGATCTGCTTGCTCTCCAGCACATCGTCGAACACCACGAGGAGCCGCCGCCCCGCGGTCTCGCGTCGCCACAGCTGCGCCAACCGGCCCTGATCGGCCCGCAGCGGCGGCCGCACCCCCAGCTGACTCAGGCCTGCCGCCAGCAGCCGGGACGCGCCGGTCGCGCCCGCCTCCCGATCGTGACTGCGCATCCCCAGCCACACCGCGCCGTCCGGGAAGCGGTCGGCGAACTTGGCGACCAGCTGCCGGGTGAAGGCGGTCTTGCCCACCCCGGCTACACCCGTGATCAACTGCGCGCGGGAGTCGCCCAGGAAGTGCAGGTCTACCCGGCGGCGCATCTCCTCCATGGGGTGGCGGCGGCCGATGAAGGTCGTCGAATCCGCCGTGGGAACGTACAGCTGCCCGGCGCCGGTCCGGTTCAGCCCCAGGCGTTCCCGCGCGGATTGGTAGGCGCGGCGATCGCCCGGCGACAGGTGCGCCAGATCCTCGACGTCGACGAGCCGGTCCCAGGTGGTGTTGTACACCAGCGCGAGCAACTCCAGCGTGTGCAGCGCGGGCGCCCGATAGCCGTACCCCTCCGGTGTGCGGGCGGGCCACTTCTCGATCTCGCACAGCCGGCTGTTCTTCATCCGCGGCTCCCGATGACCGTCCGGATCCACCAGGGGCGCAAGCTGATTGAAGCGTTCCGCCGCCTGCCGCTGATTGAGGCCGTTGGCCTTGCGCCACGCCGTGCGCGGCCGCAGCCCCCGCCGCATCAGCTCGACGGCCAGCGGCTCCACCAAGGTCTGCTCGCTCAATCCGAGCGCCCGCAGCGAACGGCCGAGCCGGGCGATCTCCTGCGAGGAAGCGGCGGTCGACTCCATCGGGGCACCTCCTCGACCGCCCGCCATCGCCCGGCAATCGGAGATCCGGGCGTATTCGCTTGGCGGACAGCTGTATTCGCTATCGACGGTAGCGAAGAAATCCGGGGCCGGGCGGGAAACTTCCGGGTCCGGGCCCGCTCTCGGCGCAGGTCGGAGCCGGTTCGGACCGGGAAGAAACGGCGGGACATCGCGGTACGGGGACGGCGGCTCGCGAACGGTCCAATGGAAGCGTCGGGCAATGCCGGGACGGGGCGGGTCCGAGTGGAACGGAGGATCGGGATGGCCGTATGGGAAAACGAGTGGCTGATCACCTCGGACGTCGCTCACGAGGTGGCGTTCCGGGTGGATGTGCCCGAGCGGGGACGGGGACGGTGGGTGCTCTCGTACCTGCCCACGACGCGGCGACTGACCAGGGCGCAAGCCCTGGCGGGTATCCGGCTCGCAGAGCTGATCCTGCTCGGATTCTCCAGGTCCACAGGGGAATTCGACGCCGAAGCCGCGAGCCTGCACGCCGCGCTGATCGGCCTCGGCCTCACCGAGGCCATGTGCCTGCTCGCCCTGCGCGACACCGGCGGCGACGGGGAGCCGGGGCCGCGCGAGGAGGACGAAGCACGGGCGCGACGGCCGATCGAGCGATGCCATCCCCCCGTGGCGCTTGTCGAGCCGTCGAAGGGCTGAGGGGTGTCCGCCGCAAACACGAGGCCCCGCACCGGATTC